>MHUS01000024.1:0-1778 GCA_001823505.1 Candidatus Yonathbacteria bacterium RIFCSPHIGHO2_01_FULL_51_10
GCAAGCGGCGATGTGTCTGACTGGCCTAAAACAGCACACGATATACGCCCAACAATGTTCACCACAACATACCCAGGCACGTCTTCGCCATTATCTTCTCGTTTAATCACCGCCGGAAACGTCTGCAGATTATCTACTCCTGCAGAACGCAGAACGTCCACCAATCTTTGCTGCATGAGATCCGAACCGGGATACCAGCCATATAACTTTGGCGTCTGACCCTCTGCAACGCTCATCTCAAAGCGATACGGGAGATCAATTTCATCCTTGGCAACATCCCACGCACGCCCCATCGCTAGTCCAACGTGCGAATTGCAACCGGGCTCTTTCCCCGTATACACAGTATCCATTCCATCAGTGCTGAGACGATAGTACATAAATCGTGTGTTATTTACATTTTGAGAATGATCTAATACCCCATCCCACCCATATCAGGCGCCCCACCGCCTTTCTCTTCTTTTGGCTCATCGGTGATCGCCACTTCGGTCGTAAGGAGAATCGCCGCCGCGGATGCCGCGTGTTCCACACCGCTACGCGTTACCTTGACCGGGTCAATGATGCCTGCGGTAACCATATCCGTGACAAATTCACCCGAGAGTGCGTTGTACCCGCCATTGCCTTTCATTTCTTTTACTTTCTCCACAATGATCGAACCATCGCCCTTACCGGCATTGACCGCGATCTGACGCAGTGGTGCTTCAAGCGCACGGAGCACGATCTGATAACCCGCGTCTTCTTCATTACCGTCAAATTTCTTCCCCGCGCGAAGCTTCTCTGCAACCCGCACGAGCGATACGCCGCCACCCGCTACGATCCCCTCCGCGATCGCCGCCTTGGTCGCATTCACGGCATCCTCAATTTTTAATTTCAAATACTTCATTTCGGTTTCCGTTGCGGCACCAACTTTGATAACCGCGACTCCACCAGCGAGCTTTGCAATGCGCTCCTCAAGCTTTTCAATATCAAATTTTGACTCGGTCGCTTCTGCTTGCTTGCGGAGTGCCGCCACCCGCCCTTCGATATCGGCCTTCTTTCCCTTGCCACCGACGATCGTGGTCTTGTCTTTGGTAGCGATTACTTTCGCCGCACGCCCAAGCATACTCATCTCTGCATTCTCAAGCTTGATGCCCACATCGTCTGACACTACCGTACCACCCACCGTGATAGCAATGTCCGCGAGTAATTCTTTCTTGCGATCGCCATAGCCCGGCGCTTTGACCGCAAGCACATTAAATGCTCCGCGAAGACGATTGACCACAAACGTCGAGAGCGCCTCGCCATCCACATCATCCGCAATGATCACGAGTTCTTTCTTGCCGCTCTGCGCCACCTTCTCCAAGAGCGGGAGAATGTCCTTTATGGACGATATCTTTTTGTCCGTAAGGAAGATCGCCGCGTCACGATACTCCGCCTCCATGCGCGAAGGGTCGGTGATCATGTAGGGTGAAATGTACCCCTTATCAAATTCCATTCCTTTTACCACTTCAGATTCAACTCCTACTGATTGTGACTCTTCCACCGTCACCACGCCGTCCTCGCCCACTTTCTCAATGGTTTCCGCAATGATCTTGCCGATCTCTTCTGATTCAGCAGAAATGGTCGCCACCTGTTTGATCTCCTGCTTGCCCTTGATCGGTTTCGCCATTGCGCGAAGCGCCTTTACCGCATCTCCGGCCGCTTTTTCGATCCCAATACGCAGTCCCATCGCGTTAAGCCCCATCGCGGTCTGTTTCATTCCTTCAGAGACGATCGCGTGCATGAGCACCACGGCGGTCGTC
>MHUS01000024.1:1809-6386 GCA_001823505.1 Candidatus Yonathbacteria bacterium RIFCSPHIGHO2_01_FULL_51_10
AGGCGACTTCTTTCACGATCTCGGCGCCCATGTTTTCAAATTTATTCGGAAGGGAAATGTCCTTTGCAATAGACACGCCATCGTTCGTGATCGTCGGCACGCCATAGCCCTTATCAAGGACAACATTGCGGCCGCGCGGACCCATGGTGATGCGCACGGCGTTTGCGACTTTTTCTACGCCGTCCTTGAGCGCCTCGCGCGCGGCTTCGTGATAGAGGATTTGTTTTGCCATAGAAAAAATTATTTAATTACTGCCAAAATGCTTGACTCGCTCAAGATAAAATACTCCTCGCCGTCAACCTTGATCTCGTCCGGACCATATTTGGAGAAAATGATGGTGTCGCCTTTCTTGACGCTCATGGGCACAAGTTTGCCGTCATCATTCATGCGGCCAGGACCAACGGCAACTACTTTACCTTGCTCGGGTTTTTCTTTGGAAATAGTGTCGGGGATGATAATGCCCGATGCGGTTTTCTTGTCCTCTGCGGAGAATGGCTTGACGAGAACGCGATCTCCCAGCGGCATAACTGTTTTTTGGGTACTCATATGTATGCGTTTAAGTTAAGCTTGTAAAAGTAGTCATCAGTATACGTTGCTGTAAAAAGCTGTCAACGCTCACCCTTGTTATAAATTGACAATGGTTATATAGTGCAAAATGAACTGAACTTTATATCCATGGAGGCCGCAGCTATGTATATTCCACGCATATCGATTCGTGTTACAGAGGAAGATCTCACTCGTTCCTGTATCGCCATTGACGGCATCGGGGAATTCCACACTACACACTTCGATGGGAGTACTAGTGAGGGGGACGGAGGTCTCATTAGAAACTGCTTTGAGTACATGATTCAGCGCGGTATCGAGGAGATATCTATCTCTCCCCCAGTTGATGCTTCTGCTGATTACTCGATGCACCGCCCTTTGGTCGGATACCGAGATCTTTACGGATGGCATCAGATGAGTCATCCTCTTCCATCGTCACTGACCAAGGCACTGAACCTTATATTGCGGGTTACACCGTCACTTTTGGACCACGCAAAAGTCTTTTTACGAGTACTTATGGGTCCACAAAAACAATAACCTGTAACGCCGCCAAGCGCTGTTCCCAGAACGGCGCTTCTTTTTTCCCCCCACCCCCCAGTTGCCCACCAATTGCGTGAAAGGTATACTTAACTTTAAATTACACATGTACTATTTATTAGACGCAGTTCCCGGGCCAGTGCGGTGGCTCGGAAAAGATCACCAGCAGACATATTGGCGTCAGCACAATATCTGGTGGGATAATGGCGCTCCATTTCAAGAGGGCCTTATTCCTGCGCCATTGAAATTCGATTTGCAACCTATCAAAGGCACGTGGGACCACGGCCCCCATATGCCCCAGTATCTTCGTGGTGAACGTATGCCTATTTTTCGTGATGATGTTGTCGCAGCCATGAAGGCGGCAGGTGTATCGAATATAGATACCTATGAAGTTGAAATCACCGATCCCGAAAGTGGTAAGGTTTACACTAATTATAAGGCGGTAAATATTATTGGTCTGATTGCTGCGGCAGACATGTCAGAATCAAAAGCGGAGGTTCATGACAATATTCCGTTGGTAGATGTGTCGTTTGACACGCTTGTCTTAGATGAATCCAAGACGCGTGATACGTTAATCTTTCGAATGGCTGAGAATAATAGCTCAATTCTTGTCCATGAGAAGCTCAAAAAATCATTAGGCGCTCAAGGGATCAAGAATCTCAAATTTCACGAGCTTGAAACGGTGGGGATATTGTGAGCATTGAGAGTCAGTCTTACGCTTACGCTATGAAATGACTGGTGGCAGACCACGACCCCCACAGTTGCCCGCCATTCATGCGAAAGGTATACTTGAGAGAATGACTTCAAACATTACACCACAGGCAAACTCTTCCGAGGACGGTCCTCGGGGTGAACAACAGATCGTACAAAGGAAAAGCATGACGAGCTATTTCGTTTTAGACTGTATGTCTCCACTAGAGTATGAACATTACCTGCTTAAGGTTGACTATTCAGCCCAGAAACGCTGGGAAGCAGGGGTATTATTTTCGAACCAAGACGAACGAGATGGGTTTCATCAGCCTACCGAGCCGATTGAATTGCAAACTAAAGCAGACACAGAGGTACCACCTCGTATCTATGCCGAGCTGTATTGGCAACCGATTCCTCTCATGAGTCGCCGACTGGTGGCCGCACTTCAAGAGGCAGGTGTGGACAATCTTCAGACCTTTGAAACAAGATTGGTAACGGTACAGGGCAAAAGCCCCCCACCGGTGGACCATTACTTGGCGGTCAATATTGTTGGCCTGGTAAAGGCCGCCGATCTGAACAAATCGAAAACAAATTCGGATGTCCCGGAGAAGCTGACCTCCATGGACTTCCACTCGC
Source organism: Candidatus Yonathbacteria bacterium RIFCSPHIGHO2_01_FULL_51_10 (assembly GCA_001823505.1). Lineage (GTDB taxonomy): Bacteria > Patescibacteriota > Minisyncoccia > Phycocordibacterales > UBA1539_B > 2-01-FULL-51-10. Next base: position 4,216 of record MHUS01000024.1, read on the forward strand.
TGGCAATTGACGAATCTAAAACACACGAGCAATTAATGTTTCGTTTGGCGGAGAATATCTCTGCGGTGCTGGTGCGCGAACGAGTCAAGAGCTTCATCGAGAGCAAAGGCATCAATACGCTAACGTGGTATAGGCCTGAGGATTGGGCAGGATAGTAAATTTGGGAATTGCGAAAATTAGGGACAGCCACCATTGTTTGGGGAAAAATGTGATGCAATTTGGACTATTTGCATAGCATACCAACTTTCCCACTCCTCACCCCCCACCCCACACTTGTTGCAAAATTCTTGCTTTATGCTATAGTAATTCCTATGCAACTTGCTCATGCCTTGCCATGGATCCAGGTGACACTCGGCGTAATTCTCGCCGTCCTTATCCTGATCCAGCACAACAGTGCGGGCGTCGGTGCGTCATTCGGTGGAGGTGATACATCCCTTCACTACACACGCCGCGGCGCAGAAAAAGTCATCTTCTATGCGACCATTGTGGCCGGCGTCCTTTTTGTGGCCGCGGTCCTCGCATCTTCATTTGTTCCCGCACTCCCTGCCTAAGACGCAAGTTCACATCATTTCGTCTTTACCTTTTTATTTAGTCATTTAACTCCTCGTGCCACATGAGCGTCTCGCTCGCCGGCCACCTCAATTGTTTGTGAAAAAATACTACTACGCATTGGTGCGTCTCTTCGGTACACGCATTTCCTTTCGCGGCGAACATATGGTCGACCGCGCATTTCGCGCATTCTCAAAGACCGAGCGCCGTGTCTTCTCCACATTTCTCATTATCTTCCTTGCGAGCGCCGCGCTCATGCTCGCGCAAGTGAACGCCGCGTATATGGTCACCATTCCCGCGCATGGGGGCTCGCTTTCTGAAGGAATCGTCGGAGCGCCAAAATTCATCAACCCACTTCTCGCGGTCTCTGATGCCGACCAAGACTTGACCGCTCTTGTCTACTCAGGGCTTATGCGCCGCGGCCCAAACGGAACACCCATCCCCGACCTGGCGCAAAGCTACGCTGTCTCAGATGATGGCCTCGTGTATACCTTCGTCCTCAAACACGGCCTCGTGTTCCATGACGGAACACCGCTTACTTCAAGCGATGTCGCGTTCACTATTTCTCAATCACAAGCGAGTACTATCAGAAGCGACGTGCGCGGACGATGGGATGGCGTGACGGTTGAGACCCCCGATGCGGAAACGGTACGCTTCATCCTCAAAAAACCGTATGTGTCCTTCCTCGACAACACGACGCTCGGGATTCTCCCGCGACACATCTGGGAGAAACTTACCTCGGACACCTTCCTCTCCAGTGACCGCAATATTGATGCTGTTGGCTCAGGACCCTATCAAATCGATTCAGTCGCTCGTACCCGTGACGGAAAAGGTGTCGTTTCTTACACGTTGAAGTCCTTCACACATTTTGCTTTGGGTAAACCGTACATTGATACCATCACGCTCTATTTCTACCAAGACGGCGACGCGGCCCTTGCCGCACTCAAGTCGGGAGCAATTGAAAGTCTTTCTTCCATCCCTCCGGAATCAGCACAAGCGGTCAGCGACGGAATGGAAAACCTTGTTTCTTTCCCTGAACAGAGGCTCTACGGGGTTTTCTTTAACCAAACAGAGGCACCGATCTTTGCCGAAAAAGCTGTCCGTAACGCGCTTGAACAGACCGTTGACCGTGCCCGCATCATAGACCAAGTATTCCATGGATACGCAACACCGCTCTCCGGACCTATCCCTCCGGGCATCTTGGGATACGAGCCTGACCTGCCCCCTACACCGCTTACCGCTGATGAAATAACCCAAGCGCAAAAAGCCATGACTGCCGCCGGATGGACCCTTGATACAACTAAGAACGAATTTGTTAAGAAGGTGAAGAAAACAACAACGGAACTGCACTTTACGATCGCCACGCGCAATATTCCCGAACTCAAGGCGATCGCCGGTATTCTTAAGGAAAACTGGGAGCAGCTCGGCGCACGCGTTGACATCGCTTACTTTGACGAAGGGGACCTTCGTGAGACCGTGATCCGCCCCCGCAAGTATGACGTACTTCTTTTTGGCGGCGTCTTCCCTTCGGAATCAGCGCTCTATTCATATTGGCACTCCTCTCAGCGCAATGACCCGGGATACAACATCACCATGTACGCCAACAGCACCACCGACAAGAT
>MHUS01000025.1:0-8610 GCA_001823505.1 Candidatus Yonathbacteria bacterium RIFCSPHIGHO2_01_FULL_51_10
CTTCGGTTTTTGTTCAGCGGATGCGATAAGCTCTTCGGGTGTCATAGATTATGTATCAGTACAAGTTCCTTCTCCATAGTATACCTCGCGGTGAACAATGACGCTCCAATACGTGTGGATAACTCGTGCAAATTTGTGTTTTGCCGGCAGATCCCGTTCATGGACATTCCCCCGCTCCTCTGGTATTGTGAAGGTATTACCAATTTGTATTTGATCGACCTCGACCTTACCCTTGTTTCAAACCTATGACCATCGGATTTTCCCACGAACACTCCTTCTGCCCACGCAACGCTTTTTGCGGACTGCGCGCTTGCTTTAGCTGCTCGCGGACCTAGCTGAACGAATCATAGGGACACAAAGGACGGATCGGGTTCATCCTGAAACGTTATGTTATCAATAAAATTCGCCCTCGCACTTGCGGCCATGGCCGGTGTGGTGGGGATCGCGCTGGGGTATGTCCTCCGCCTTCTCCTCACATTAGGCAAAAAAGGCACCGTTGAGCTCGAGATCAAACAGCTTCTCTTGGGCGCAAAAGAAGAAGCTCAGAAGATCACGGAGGAGGCCGAGAAAAAAGCCGTTTCCATCACCGAAGAGGCTCGCAAAGAAGAAAAGGAGAAACAGTCGCATTTCAAACAAACCGAAGACCGCCTCATTAAAAAAGAGGAGCTTTTGGATCGTCGACAAGGCGATATTGACAGCGAAGCTGGCCGGCTCAAGGAACGTGAGCAAGAACTTGAAGCCCTTACCGAACAAGCTAACCGCAAAAACACCCAAACCCTTGCAGAACTTGAGCGCGTATCCAAACTTTCCGCCGAAGATGCCCGCAAAGAGCTCCTTACGCGCATTGAGCGTGAGTCCGAGGAAGATCTCCTGGTACGCATCAAGAAACTTGAGCTTGAGGGCGTTGAGAAGCTCGAACAAAAAGCGAAGGATATCTTGGCAACGTCTATCCAGCGCCTTGCCTCATCCACCGCATCAGAAACCATGGCGACCGCCGTTTCCATCCCCTCAGAAGACATTAAGGGTAAGATCATCGGGAAAGAGGGGCGTAATATTCGCGCATTTGAACGTGCTGCGGGCGTTGAACTCATTGTCGACGACACGCCCGGCGCCATTGTGGTGTCATCGTTTGATCCCGTTCGTCGCCAGATCGCGCGCATTGCTCTTGAGAACCTCATCTTGGACGGCCGCATTCAGCCTGTAAAGATAGAGGAGATGGTGGAAAAATCACGCGAGACCATCGGCAAGATCATCAAAGAGAAGGGCGAGCAGGCGGCATACGAATGCGGTGTGTTCAACCTTGACCCGCGACTGATCGCCATTTTGGGACGTCTCTATTTCCGTACGAGCTATGGACAGAACGTCCTCCAGCACTCCACCGAAATGGCCCATATCGCCGGCATGATCGCCCAAGAGCTTGGTGCCGATGTCGCCATCGCCCGTGCCGGAGCACTCCTCCATGACATCGGCAAGGCGGTGGACCACGAAGTACAGGGGACGCATGTGGAGATCGGCCGCCGGATCCTCCAGAAATTCGGTGTTGATGAGCGCATCGTGAAGGCGATGCAATCGCACCACGAAGAATACCCGTACGAAACGATCGAATCGATCATTGTGCAGACCGCAGACGCCATTTCCGGCGGCCGACCGGGTGCTCGCCGCGATTCCGTGGAGAATTACATCAAACGTCTCCAGGATCTCGAAGCGATAGCAAACTCCTTTGAGGGTGTGGAAAAAAGCTATGCGATCCAAGCGGGACGCGAGATCCGGGTTTTTGTGACCCCCGACAAAGTTGCCGACATTGAGGCCCGCAACCTGGCTCGAGAGATCGCGCTGCGCGTAGAGAATGAGCTAAAATACCCTGGTGAAATAAGGGTAAATGTGATCCGCGAGCTCCGTGTCCTTGAGTACGCCCGCTAAGAGGCCCCTCAAGAAATATTTCCTTTATTTGAGAGGGTTTTACCCTGGCCCTATTTGTCCCCTTGCGCATGTTGCGCAAAAACCCTGATACTATATACTGTTTCTAAGGGCGCGAAAGGCCGTGTTGCGGCGATGGCCCTGCGAAAAAGGTCGAACGCGGTTACCCGCACAGGGCCGCACAAAATACACGGATCATACGATCGTTATTAGCGTTACAAAAATTTCAATTACTATGAATAAGCAAGGACTCGTTGAGGCAGTACATGCAGAATTGGGAGGCACCAAAGCAGCTGCCGAGAAAGTTGTTGATATGATCATCGACAGCATTGTGAGCACACTCAAGAAGGGAGGCGAGGTTTCAATTGCCGGTTTGGGCATTTTTTCCGTCAAGCCCCGCGCAGCACGCACAGCACGCAACCCGAAGACGGGCGAGGCTGTTCACGTTCCTGCAACCAAGGTTCCTAAGTTCCGCGCCGCAAAAGCACTCAAGGACGCAGTAAAATAAGCGATGTCACTAAACGTGAATCGCTTGAATTTCCGTCACTCGCCCCAAATGAAAACAAGTTTTCATTTGGGGGCTCGCTAGGAAATATAATTTCTACTGTTGTTTAAACAAAATGCGCCGTTCCGCCCTGCGGAACGGCGCATTTTGTTTCCCCCGACCAGTAGCTGCAGCTACAACCCATAGTGTATAATGTTCTCATGCCACCAATGGACAAGAATTCGTACACCCTGTACACATGGCAGTTCCTCGCATCACTTTTCGTGATCATCGCCTGTGTCATTGTCGTCGTCTTGCAGGTCATTTTCTCTGGGTCAGTGAATGCTCCGACCGCGATCCTCCTGACGGTAATCTTTGTCGTATGGTATTTCTTTTCCACGATCGTGGTGGAGAAGCAGCGCCACGAGCGCCTCAACGCACTCGCCATTGAAATGCGCGCCGACAATGTGACCCTCGAGGCGCGCATTGCGGAACGAACACAAGACCTCTTTCGGTCAAAGACGCATACCGATGCCATCATTGAAAGTCTCACGCTTGGTCTTGTTGAATATCAGGGAAACAACACCGTGGTGCGCGTCAACAAGGCAGCTGAGGAAATGCTTGGAATTAAACGCAACGACGTTGTCGGGAAACAAATTCTCCAGGCAGATATGGCCGTTCACAATCTTTCCTCCCTTGGCGAAGTGACCTTTTTCACCTCAACGGAGGCGATGCCGAAGCAAAAGCAGGGCAACCCCTATGAAGCGACGGTCGACGAGATCACCATCACCTACCCCGCCGAGCGGACACTCCAGGTCATCACCCTTCGTCTTCCCAACGAGGCGACTGGTGAGGGGGGCTTCATAAAACTGCTCCGTGACATCACCCGTGAAAAATTGGTTGAACGCAGCAAGAGCAATTTCATCACGGTTGCGGCGCACCAGCTGCGCACTCCCCTTTCTGCGATCCGCTGGGCGATCAACTTGATCCTCGCTGATACCTCACGCCTAACTCAAGATGAATCAAATATCCTGAAGAGCGGTGCCTCCGCCACCGAGCAGGTCATCAACTTGATCAACGACCTTCTTGATGTCTCTCAGATCGAGGAGGGAAAGTTTGGGTATGAATTCGCGCAAGGGGACCTTGCCACGGTGATCAAAAAGTCTGTGGCACCGTTTGAGAAAAAGGCGCAAGAAAAAGGTGTGACGTTCAATCTTAGCGTTCCCTCGTCGGCAACCCCAGCAACCTTCGACGAAAAGAAGGTCGGGACGATAATCCAAAACCTCCTTGCCAACGCCGTCACCTATACCGGCGCGAATGGTCATGTAAATATCAATCTTGAATACGGCGATCGTTTCGCCACCGTCACGATCGCCGATACCGGCGCAGGAATCCCCGCCGACGAGATTATGCGCTTGTTCACTAAATTCTTCCGCTCCAAAAAAGCGCTCCAACTCGAAACGAGCGGTTCCGGTCTCGGACTCTATATCGCGAAAAATATCGTGGAGCGGCACGGTGGCCGCATCACGCTTGAGTCAGAGGAAGGCAAAGGTACCATCGTCTCCTTCACCCTCCCTCTTCGTAAAGAAGATATCCCGGAGGAGTAGGCAAAAAATTGCCCATTACGTTATTAATAATCGGCATCAACAACCCACTGCAGACCCTGAGAGCCCTCTCTTTGAGCTATGTAAAAACCAAATGTTTCGCTCCCCTTCTTAAAATCTACCGAGCAAACCGCATCAACTCCCAAACCACAGTCGGTTATCTCCGGAAAGATCGCGGAGGGAGAGTGTGTACGATCTCCAGGAATAATCGCCACCCAACCGTCATTCGCAAGGACATTTTTTGCAGTCTCATACGACTCGCCTATCTCAAAAGAGAAGTCACTGATAGTGTACTTTTTTTGTGCTGAGACATCCCCCACCTGAGTAGTTTCTGTCAACACCTCATACTCTTTGACTCCCAAGCGAGATAGTTCATCTTTGAATGCTCGTGGAAGTTTCTTTTTCCAGCCGTCTCTGTTCGTTGCGTAGGCAATGCCATCATTTGAACCACCCATGATCCAGTATCCGCCTGTATCGTCTTTCATGAACGCCACGTACTCACAATACCCACCCCTCCCCGAGGAACAAGGGCTCAGGCCATTATATAGATTTGGCGACTCGATTTTATACCCAAATGAACCAGGAATATCCGCGCTCTTTATTTCGCGAGTTGTCGGAATGGTAGCATCACCGGAAACATTGCTCTCACTAATATCCCCTATTTGTTCTCCGATATAGACTTCCGCGGACAGCGCACCAGGCAACAATCTCTCATACGCATCACGATCTTCCTCCGTAAAGCCAAGGTCAAGGATTGATGGTAATGTAACTTTTCCACTTTTTTGATGAAATTCACCATCAAAAAACATTCCGTGAGCACCGTGGTACAGAGAACAGTCAGCAGTGTACTCATCCCTCAAAACTGGTACATCCTCTGCGACATAATATACCTGAGAATCATCTGGAAAAACGACGGTCACCCTACACCCTTCTTGTGCCTCACCTCCATGATAATCAGTGCTTGTATATGTTTTTGTGGTGGTAGAAATATCGCGTTTTGCAGTCCCGGATAAATTACCGAGATGCCCAAAATTGACCGTATCGATTATATAGGCGAGTGTTGCGTCAGTACTGCTTGCAATGACGATCGTGCTGCCCGAGTATGGCGACGCCGTGTCTAAGACATACTCACCGTTAAGCGAACCTGGTGCCACTTGTGGCTGATACTGATACACAGAGAATGCGACCACCAAAACAACAAGAAACACAATTGCGATAATTATTTTTTTAGGGGGCATGGTGGCAAAGTAGCCTCGTGTTTATTTTATCGCCTCGCCTATCTCAGCAGGAAATTGGCAATTAGTTCTGAGGACACTAAGCAACAATTTGATTTTTCTTGTAGGGGTGGAGAGCTCACAGGAGAATTCTATGGGCGTGCCGGCCGACTCCCAGTTATTGTCGTCCACCAATTCCCGATTCGGCCCGGCCTCACGTTTCACCATGCGCCAAATCAGCCATTTCTGATCCTGATATTCGACCTCCATCAGCTGGGAAGCGACGAATTCAGCCAGCACTATCCTGCCCGGGCCAGGCATCTCCGGCAGATGAAAGCTACCTGAGGCCGAGGTTGTTGCCTCATCTTTGTAAGTCTCGTCCTTCCATTCGACCGTGCGGGTGACGCGCGCACCGGCGAGCGGTTTTTGATCGAGGGTAATGACACCGTTCACAGCTGAAAAAAGCACTATCTTCTGGCCTAACAAACCCGCCTCTTTGTCATTTTCTCCCCCGACCACTAACGGTGAGCTTTGAGCGGCATATCGAGAGTATAGTGTTCCCACAACAAGGACCAAAACAACTGTGACAAGTGCAATAATCATATATTTTTTAGGGGGCATAATAAAGTTTCTTTCACGTATTCTATCACCTCTTCGAAATAACTTTTAGGGCGTCACACTAGAAGTTTCGCTCTTCTTGAATTCTCTATCTGCCTGTAGTACTCTGGGAGGCTTAATTGTATCATTAGCTAACGATATAATTAATTCATTATCAGTAAGTTTTTTATTATCTTTTGTCGAATACTTTAGCTCAAGCTGATAACTTCTATCTCTAACTACAAAATCCTTAGGGGAGACAATACCCGTACCAGCTGACCAAACCAACATTTCCTCATTACCACTTGAATCAGTTATTGAAAAATTGTAATACACAACGTTAAGATTTGGATTAAAATCAACCTTCTTATCTGTTTCTCCCAAATAGCTGACGCGAAAATCAGGAAACTGCAAAACTTCATTTTTATGAAATGCGGTTATCTCCCCATATGCTACGTTTTTAATACTCAACACACCCTTTTGGTAGGTACTGTCCTTCTTTTCGACCAAAAATATCCCACCAATGATGAGTGCGGCCGCAAGAATAATAAGTGCAATGATCATATATTTTTTAGGGGGCATAGGGGTAAAGGCTTTAGGCGTATTCTATCATGCACGATAAAAAAATACGATCTCACAATGCCATATAGTCTTCCGGCTTTACAAACTTGATCGTATCGATTCCGTGTTGTTCAATACTTTCCTTCACGCTCTTTTGCACAATAATAGCAGCGAACTTTTCCTTCAAACGAAACATCAAAAGCCCGCCAATCTTTGACTCGTCAATGATTAAATCGTGAACGGAGCTATCGCCTAAGAAATCTCCGTCATGACTCGTGATATTCGATTTCGTCATATCCGCCGCCACAACAAGGCCGACAAGATTGAAGGCAAAATATTCATAGGCCTGACCCGTCTCAGAATTGCGCAATGTTACCGGGGAAAAGTTTATGTTATCCACCCCTGCGGCTGTAATCGCTTCTTTCAGTCGAGCGGACATTAATGGGACGTTCATGTCACTCACCTCGTCAGGAAGCCCGACGTACCCATCATAAGGAATGACCCGTATCTCCACACTGCCCTTAGGGCGATCCTTCGCCATGGTGCCTCTTCTCCAATCACCAAAGCCCTCGATACCTACCCAATCCTCGATCTCCATGTATCCCTGTCCCTCAGGATCAAAGCGCGAACGTGGTTGTATAATAAAATAATCAGACATATCCATTTCGATTTACTACAATTTTACCACAAGATACTCCATGTTCGAAAATGGTGACTGTCACCATTTTTCAAGACTACGCTTGCACCCAGTCCTTCGGCTCAACGAACTTGAGGGTGTTGATCCCTTTGGTGAGTATCGCGTCACAGATCTTCTCGTGCACCATGAGTGCATTTATGTTCTCCGCAAGGCGGAACACAAGAAACCCTGATCCTGCCGCTTTTACTTCATCAAGCACCAAATGTTCAAAACTCGTATCTGCCACGAGTTTGTTGTCGTAGCTTTCCCATTTAGACTTTTCCAGATCCGCGGCAGCCACGAGGCCTACCACTTTGAACGCGCAGTAGTCATAGGTCTCACCGGTCACTTTGTTTTTCAAAACCGCGGGGAAAAATTCTACATTGTGCACACCTGCTTCAACGAACGCATCGGCAAGTCGCTTCGACATGAGCGGTGTACCTACGTCAAACAACTCAACGGGTTGACCTTGATATCCTCGGTAATAATCAACATCAATTGAGATAGGGTTGGGGATACTCTGCCGCTCCTCTTGCTCAAGAGCTTTGCCGTCACGCCAATCCCATACACTACCCACCACCGCTTCATTGTGGATCTCGATCAGCGCTTCACCGTCTTCGGTGACAAGAAGCGGGCATTTAAGGATGTAGTAGTGTGACATATACTGAAAAAATAATTTACGCATGCACCCAGTCCTTCGGCTCGATGAACTTGAGAGTGTTGATCCCTTTGGCGAGTATCGCGTCACGGATCTTCTCGTGCACAACCAGAGCACTAAAATTTTCAGCGAGACGGAACATGAGAAGTCCCGACCCCGTCGCTTTTGATTCATCAATTACCAGATCTTCAAAACTTGTATCTGCAACAGGCTTGTTGTCGTAGCTCTCCCACTTTGACTTTTCCAGATCCGCAGCGGCAACAAGCCCCACCACCTTGAATGCGCGGTAATCATAAACTTCACCGGTTCCCTTATTCTTTAGAGTCGTAGGATAAAATACGATATTACTGACGCCAGCCTCAACAAGAGTATCTGCGAGACGTTTTGACATGAGAGTGATGCAGACATCAACTAATTCACGGGGTGGTCCCGCATAACCATGAAATGTCTCAAATTCAATTTCCAGGGGCGCGGGAAACACGGTATCGGCCCTGGGCTCTTTTCCATCACACCAACTTCGTATGTTTCCTGCTCGAAAACAGTTACTGATTTCCATCAACGCCTCGCCTTTTTCATTGACGAGGGGCGGACATTCAAGTAGGTAATAATGCGACATAGTGTTCGTGGGGAATAATATGCTCTAAGATTATCAAATCACTCCCTTTTCTGCAAAGAAGCGCGGAGGCAATGCATTTAAATAAGTCAGCGGAAGGTTCCAATACGATCAATTCGCCAAAAATACTTGTGCCATGTCCGTATGGGATATTCCGCTTTTTAATCCATAATTTCATCCTTGGCAACATCCCACGCACGCCCCATCGCTAGTCCAACGTGCGAATTGCAACCGGGCTCTTTCCCCATATACACAGTATCCATTCCATCAGTGCTGAGACGATAGT
>MHUS01000026.1:0-4926 GCA_001823505.1 Candidatus Yonathbacteria bacterium RIFCSPHIGHO2_01_FULL_51_10
CTTTTGGCATTACCAAAAATCCTTTAGCCTCGAGAAATATCTGGAGTGCCTCAACATCTGCCCCACTTTTGCCGACGGAAAGTGAGCGGGTGTAAGGAGTAGCATTTGGTGCTGAGGTAATGATAGATGGGGCCGTTGTTGCGGTAGTGCTGGTCGCGGTTTGATCAAGATACACCACCGTCCCATCGGGATACATAATTTGCGGACGAGGTGGCGTGCTTGGTGGCGTATAGCTCCCCACGATCGGCCCATTTCCACCAACCGGAATCGACGTGGGTACTGCCGTTGCGGTACAAGTCGCAACTGGAGTAACCGTTACCACGGAGCTGCCGCTTGAGGTCAAAGTAAGTGTTGATACCAACGAGCCACACGCGATCACCGATGTCGCCGCATCTCCTGTAGTAGAGAGCGTAAACCCCTCTCTGTCTGCAGATTCAATGACGAACGCCGATCCGGAAAGAATGGTTACATCAAAGCTATTGGCGTTTGCAGTTAATGACTCAACCTCGGCACTTGATCCGGAGATATTGAGACTCACGCCCCCCACCGAGATGACCGCATCAGTGGTCAAAGTTACATCATTGTATACAGCCGTGCTTATTCCAGGGAAACTTATCATTACCACAAAAAGAGTGGCTGTTTTGACTATTCTTTTCATATATTCATTGTCTCATCATATCCACTCATTTTGCGGACTGATGCGATAATAATTCGTACCATTGCTCTCAAACTCTACGTTGGATACTTTGCTTGCGTCAGTCGTTGCGGTCGAATTAGCCCAAGCAATAGTCCCAAACTTAAACACGGCATTCCAGGTAACGGCGTGACCGGCAGTATCATCTTCAGTAAAGATAAACTTGATCCGGTGGCCGGCAGGTCCAACTTTATTCGGTGACGGGATCGTTACCGCGCCCGTCATGGGACCGACCCTAAATGTTGATGCCCGTAGAGGGTCAAGCTCATTAGTGTCCAATGTCCCCGTTGTCAGGGTAAATAGCTGAGACCCCTGATCGCCTATTAATTCTGAAAGTGTACCGAATGTCCAATCGGATGGCATTTTGCCCAATTGAGAATCACGTATCCAAAACCTGTTATTTATGGTCTGTAGTACTGTTATCGCCTCACGAATATTTTTCCAATAAGCTCGTATAATCGGTTCGCCGATAAAGCGATGTTTTACGTTATCAAGGATAATATCGCTATCATCACACGCCAACTTGATCGTCGACCAATTATCATCATTTGCGGTTACCGTTGACCCGGGAACAACTTCCCCGGTAATCGTTACATTTGAGAAGTGCGCGGTATGATTTTTAGTAAAAACATTATCCTCCCCGGCGGCCAATGCAATTCCTCCGAACGACATTCCGGACGTCCTATTATTCCCACCAGTAGTTATCTGTGCGTGGAGTCGTGTATTGTCAACATAACAATCAGCCCCATCCCAACAAAAAAAGTAACTGAGCGGGGCTGTCTCAAAGTCCGCTGAAGGGTTTGCCTCGTCTCGCGTAAACACGCGCAAGGTCGAGTTCGAGCAATAAAACTCCCCGTCCACTTTTGGTCGAAGGGGGTACGCGTATGTTTCAATGAAGGAATTGCGACAAAACACTCTCCCTGTCCCTGAATCAGGAGCAAAAAACCCCGGATATACACCACTAATACTTGTTGAGCTGCCAAAATTTCTCACAAAAACATCATTTAAGTAGTGGTCAACGCAAGAATATTCATCGCCGGTCACCAACGTTTGGTTTATGAATGCAGGAAGTCCGTCTATTTGACGGAGACCGTCATAAATCAGTATGCCGGAGCGCATCGCGGAAAGTATCTTCCCATGGAACTGAGCGCCGTTTCTAAACCGAAACTCAATACAAGCGGCATCCAACGCAGATCCAAGTGATGTACCGAGGCTGTTTATATAAAGTGTATCAACGGTAACATCTTCCGTTATCTCAATGGTCTGTATGTTTGGCAACCCGGCATACACCGTCAGTCCGCTGGCGGTTGCTTCTCGCGCCGGTGAAACAAGGCGGATCGTTGTCGCAGAAGCAACAGATTTAACCGGGTAGAACTTGGCCGCCGTACCAAACGCAATGTGCTTATACCCAATATCCCTCATTTGCGTAAGGAATGATGTACCGGAACCGGTTACTGTTTTACTTTGTAGTGTTCGCGTGGCCGTACCCGTCAATGCAACCGATGTGAACTGGGTTTGAGTCAGAGCATCCACAACAGCCGCTTGTAGCCCAGCTTCTGTCGCGGCGTACTTCCCTCCACGTCCAACCGTGTAGGTGTTTGTGGGGCTGAATACACCACTGGCCGCATTGTACGCCTTGCAAAACCAATTTCCTGATCCGAGTGAAAGAAACTCCGCCGTATCATTGGCTACAGTGGTGATATTGGCGCTACCCGGAAGGATGAGGGATGTGGCGTTGTATGTGAGTGTAAGTGCGCCCGAAAACCGAACGTTTCTCGTAATCCCAGCATCAGCAGTACCGAGGGAGGTGATGGTGGTGGTGCCAGTGATGCGGATATTGTTCGAAAGAGCCGCACCGATGCTTGTGGTAGTGGCGGATGCTACATCCACCTCGGCGGCAAGGTTGAGGGGGATGCCGGAAAGGGCAACGCGGTTTTTTGAAATACGGATGGCCACAAATTTATTTTATGTTGGCAAGTAGATCAGGAATCTTTTTCGACGACAAACAACTCCTCTCCTTTTTTATTATAAAATGCTAATTCTTTTTTATTCTCAACAACACGAAAATTTTCCGAAAATGCACTCTTTTTGTCCGAAACCGTATTACTACTTTTTATTTTTCCAAAACTACTGAGAATACTCCCCATAACAAAGACACCTCCTCCCAAAGCAAGCAGTTTAAGAAAACTCCTCCTCTCGGGCCTTGCAAGTTCCACAATTTTTGTTTTTTTACCGACTGAGATCTTGCTCATATCTTCTCATCACTTTAAATCCTTTTTTGCCTTCTCTATCTCCTTTTCAACCTCCATCTTCCCCTTTTTGTATTCACCGGTGAGTCTCCCCACTGACTTTGCAATATCGGTCATTTTTCCGGCACCATAAAACAGTACAAGAAAAACAATACCGATGATAACGACCTCATTAATTCCTAATCCAAACATAAAATTGTATGCTACCTATTTTTATAATAGAGGCGTTAGACCTATAGTAACTCCTCGGCATCCATTTACCCATTAGTATACTCGGTACGACACTAAAACGTCAACATTCCCTTGCAACGCTCTTCTTTGGTATACTGGTTGCCATGGAACCAACCGTAACCTTCCCGTCCCCTTTGCCTTCGGCGATATCCATTAGCATGTCCCCCAGCCTTATTTGGGGCATCGTTGCCCTTATGGTCATCGTCGCCGGAACCATGACGTTGGTGCTTCTTTATCATTGGACCAAGTACGGAGCAGGGATCGCCCGCACGATAGTTATCGGTGGCCTCTACCTTGCCGGGACGGGACTCCTCCTCACAACCATGCTCGTATCCGCTGCAGCATATACCGCATCACTATGATCACCCTAGAACAAGACGAGAATGTCATCATTCGCGAGTACCGGCACTGGTTCGTGTTTCTTTCGCACGTCATTGGATTCGTCGTTCTCGCGGTGGCACCTCTGGTGCTCGCATCCATCTATGCTTCTTTGGGCGGCAATGCCGTCACGCTTGCCGTTCCTGGCAACATATCGCTCTTGATCACGTTTGGAAGCAGCGTATGGTACCTCGCCCTTTGGGTGGCGTTCTTCATGCAGTGGACAACCTTTTTTCTCGACACGATCATCGTAACCGACAAGCGCGTTATCTATGTGAACCAAGAAGGGCTCTTCGCGCGGCGCGTGTCCACCTCAAGCATTGACCGCATCCAGGATGTCACCGTCAGGGTTGAGGGTCTCATTCCAACGTTTTTTAATTTTGGCACCGTGGCCATTCAGACTGCCGCTGAGGAAGAAAAGTTCACCATCCATGGCATCGCAAATCCTGACGAGATCAAAGAAAGCGTCCTTGAGGCGCGCAGGAAGAGTACGGCATCGGCAAGCACGGGGGTGTAAAAACTCAATGCCCTCGTTTCCCGTTCCTTGAAAAATTCAAGATTTTTTGATATGCTCATGGCCACGAAGGTGGCCGTGACCTCGCGGCCTTTTTTCATCTCATTTTATATATGCCCCATAAACAACACCCTCAGCACGACGCTGACCACTCTGACGCAAAAAAACCGCTCTCCCAAGAGAATGGTGCGGAAGCGCGCCCGCTCACCAACGCCGGCGCACAGACTGTCGAGGGTGTGATCAGTGTCTCCGGCAAGGGTACGGGGTATCTCCCCGTCGAAGGATTCGATGAGGACGTTGAGATCCCGCCACAATTCCTTAACACCGCACTCCACTACGATACCGTGCGTGTGGCACTGCACCCGCTCGTCCGCGGCGAGCGTCAGCGCGGCCAGGTGGTTGAGATCATCACCCGCAACAAAATGGAATTCGTGGGAACGATCGAAGAGGTCAACAGCATCACCTACCTCGTCCCTCAAGACACCAAGATGTACAAAAACATTTTGATCCCCAAGGAGCACACCATGGGGGCCAAGAACGGCGAAAAGGCCCTCGCCAAGATCACCCGCTGGGACGACCCCATGAAGGCGCCCTCGGGCGAGATCCTCCAGGTCCTCGGGCGTGCCGGTGAGCACAACGTGGAAATGCAGGCGATCGTCTTGGACAAAGGCCTCCGCCCCGACTTCCCTGCCGGCGCAGAGGAAGAAGCGGAAAAAGTAAGAGTCTGGGCCAAGGAGACCGAGGCCGCCGAGATCGCCCGCCGGCGCGACATGAGCAAGGTGCTCACCTTCACCATCGACCCCGATGACGCAAAGGACTTTGACGACGCGCTCTCCATCCAAGAGCTGCCTAATGGCAAC
>MHUS01000026.1:4950-6114 GCA_001823505.1 Candidatus Yonathbacteria bacterium RIFCSPHIGHO2_01_FULL_51_10
GATGTCTCACATTTTCTTAAAAAAGGTTCTTTCCTTGATAAAGAAGCTGCCCGCCGCGCGACCTCCATCTACCTCGTGGACCGCACCATTCCGATGCTCCCAGAGATCCTTTCCAACGACCTCTGCAGCTTAAACCCCCATGAGACCAAACTCACCTTCTCTGCAGTCTTCACGTTTACCAAAGACTCCTTCGAGCCCGGCAAGCCGGTGCGCATCGTTGACGCATGGATCGGCGAGACCGTCATTTTCTCCGACAAGCGCTTCACGTATGAGGAGGCACAGAAAATTCTGGACGACAAAGACGGGCTCCATTTCAAAGAACTCCTCCAGCTCGACACCTTGGGCAAGAAGCTTCGCAAGGATCGCATTGCCGATGGTGCGCTTATGTTCGACCACGATGAGATCAAATTCATCCTGGATGACAAAGGTGTGCCCGTAGGCGTGAAGCGAAAAATGATCCAGGACACCAACCGTCTCATTGAGGAGTTCATGCTCCTTGCCAACAAACACGTTGCTGAGTGGGTCGGGAAGAAAGATAAGAACGGCGGCACGAAGGACCCCGCGGACCGCGTCTTCGTTTATCGTATTCATGATGTCCCCAATCAAGAAAAAGTGGCCGACCTCGTGCAGTTCCTCCGCGGGCTGGGCTACCCCATCACGCTCAAGGACGGCGTTCTTGATTCAAAAACACTCAACGCGCTCTTGGCACAGATCGAGGGCAAGCCTGAGGCGAGCATGATCCAGACCGCCGCCGTGCGCTCTATGGCCAAGGCGATCTATTCCACCAAAAACATCGGCCACTACGGACTTGCCTTTGAGCACTACACGCACTTCACCTCGCCTATCCGCCGCTATCCCGACACCATGGTGCACCGCCTGGTCAAGGAATACCTCGCGGGAGAGCGCGTGCCCGCCAATGAGATCAGTGAGTACCAGACCATGTCCAACTACGCATCAGATATGGAACGCCGTGCCGCAGAAGCTGAGCGTGCGTCCATCAAGTTCAAGCAGGGTGAGTACATGAGCGCGCGCGTTGGTCAGGTATTCGACGGTGTCATCTCCGGTGTCGCCGAGTGGGGCATTTACGTGGAAGAAGAAGCGACCCGCTCCGAGGGGCTCGTTTCCGTCCGCGCGCTCTCGGGTGATTTCTATGAGCTCAATAAA
>MHUS01000027.1 GCA_001823505.1 Candidatus Yonathbacteria bacterium RIFCSPHIGHO2_01_FULL_51_10
TAATTAAGTGTTACGGTTGCAAGTTCGACTGACGCATCACCGGTAGCCGCATACTTTGATGGTAACGTCGGCATCGGTTCCGGTGCCCTTAATCCGACGACGCTCCTTCAGGTAGCACTCTCAACTACTTCACCGGTGACGCTTTCTCAAAATATCATAACCGCATTATCTGGCGCCGTCACAGGATCGTATATTGGGCAGAAAAATACAATAGGTAGTAATAGTGGTGCAGGATCGAGCATTACATATGAGGGAACCAAGAACATTCTGGCTCCTTTGTCCGCGGCAAGTGCGCTGTATGGTGTTGATAACGTCCTGGCGTCAGGGAATGGAGGTACGGTCACTACAATGTATGGAACCTCGAATACACTCTCTTCAATTACTGCATCCCCCGTAACGACGGCGTATGGCAACTACAACAACATAACCTCTGGTGCTACGTCAGGGGTCATAACGAATGCGTATGGAACATACACCACGTTCGGTTCAACAGGGACGATTACGAATGGATATGGAGAGTATATTTCATTTCCTGCAAGTGGAAATATTACGAATGCCTATGGCGTGTATGTCGGTGATGCTTCCTCTCCCTCGGTCACTTCTTCGTATGGGCTCTATCTTGCGGATCAGGTATGGGCAACCCCTACGGGCGGTGAGTACTATGCTCTTTATTCTGCTGGTGGCAAGTCATATTTCGCCGGCAACATCGGTATCGGTACCACGTCGCCCTACGCGGCGCTTTCTGTGGTGGGGGAGGTGGTGGCGGCAAACTTCACCGCGACGTCAACAACGGCAACAAGTACGTTTAACAATATTTCCATTGCAACCGGTGCCTCGTATCGCATCAATGGCGTGCCGGTGATGCAGATAGTTGAGACATCCGGAACAGGGAATTTTTCAATAGGTCCCTACGCGGGCGTTGCTAATACGTCTGGTCTGCACAACACTTTTGTCGGCTCCTATGCAGGGAATGCAAACACCACCGGCCCCCATGGAACATTCGTTGGTAATCACGCAGGGTATTCAAATGTCGGTGGCGACAACAGCGTGTTTGTCGGTGACGATGCGGGATATTTTAATACTGAGGGAGATAACAATACTTTCCTCGGTCAGGGTACTGGTTATGTTAATACTACCGGCAGCAGCAATACGTTTGTTGGACATAGTGCGGGACATGGAAATGATACCGCGACCGGAAATGTTGGTATTGGGCGAGACACTTTGTACAACAATACCGCCGGTATTTACAACAGTGCACTTGGGTATCAATCTCTCTATTCAAATGTGTATGGAGGGTATAACGTCGCTATAGGGCAACAATCGCTTTATACAAATAACGATGGGTCTCAGAACATCGCACTGGGGCAGACAGCCCTCTATAAAAATGTTTCCGGAAATTATAATATCGCTCAGGGCCTTGAAGCACTCTACAATACCACTTCAGACAATAATATTGCATTGGGGGCGTATGCCTTGCGCGCCAACACAACAGGAACTTCAAGCATCGCAATTGGCTTTCAGGCTGGTCGTTATACGAAAACCGGCTCATATAACGTGATCATCGGAGAAGGGGCCGGGTACGGTGTAACCAATATGTCATTCGGGAGCACGACAATGCTCGGGTATCACGCGGGGTACTCAAACACCACCGGCTCCAACAACATATTCCTCGGGTTTCAGTCAGGGGAGAGTAACACCACCGGGTCAAACAATATTATCATCGGCTACGACGTTGATGCACCCTCGGCAACAAGTGCAAACACGCTCAACATCGGCAACCTCATCTTCGGCACGGGAATAGATGGCGCGAACACCACACTTTCATCCGGCAATGTTGGTATTGGGACTGCTGCGCCGGCAAAATCGTTGCAGGTCGTTGGCGATATCCGCGTGGGCACCTCGGGCACTAATGGTTGTATCGAAGATTTTGCAGGATCGGCACTCACTGGAGTGTGTTCCTCTGACGCGTCTTTGAAAACAAATATTCAGCCGATAGGGAGTGTCCTTCCGGGGCTTGTGCAGCTCACCCCCTCAACATTCTACTGGAATGATATTGCAGGGAATGAACTACATAACTCCACTACCACGCTCAACTATGGCCTTGTTGCACAAGATGTTGCTCGGGTACTGCCTGGTATGGTGGCCACAACCTCAAACGGCTACCTCGGTGTTAACTACTCCATGCTCCCTATCTTGACGCTGCAAGGGCTTAAAGAGCTTGACCTCAACCTCGAAGGGCTTGCTTCTGCCACCACCACAATGACTGACACGACAGGAAACAAAACCTTTGTTGGTAGATTTTTTGATAGAATAACAGGATGGCTTGCGGATGCGGCGAATGGTTTGACGACCGTATTTGCAAATGTCTTCAACGCTAAAGAAAAGATTTGTGTTGACGGAGAGTGTCTGACAAAATCGGACATTAAAGCACTCCTCGAGATCGCTCATGGTTCAAGTCAAAGCGCTAATGCGGCTATTGATAGTACGACAGCAGCGTTAACTCCAATCGTTATCTCAATAAACGGCAACAATCCCGCCACGCTCAACATCGGGGACACCTACGGCGATCTTGGTGCGCTCATTATCTCGCCGGAGTCTGCAAAAAACTTTGGCATCAAAGCATCGCTTGACGGGGGACCGGATATGGATATCAGTCAGATCAGTATTGATACCACTGCAGCAGGTACCCACACGGTTGTGTATTCTGTAATAGACCAAAATAATCTTACCACCACCGCAGAACGCGTAGTGAACGTCGTTGGGGTCACGCCGGCACAGGAGGTGGCGGAAGATACCGGCACTACAACCACGGAGATTACCACTCCGGTTATTCCACCAGTGAATGAAGAAAACGTAAGTATCATGTCTGCCACAACAAGCGCAACCACGACTATTGCTCCATAGTTTGTCTGAGCGGGTAACCTCAAACTTTATTTCCGTATGCGCTGCATGGGCGGCGGGGTGGTACGGTAAGGCAGCCGCCATGTTCCGTGGTATACTTTTTTCATGACACATCAAGGGGCACACATAGCACTCGTGCGCAAGTCAACCGGCGAGCGGGAGCCATTCTCCGAGGAGAAACTACGCGCATCTTTACGCCGTGCCGGAGCAGCACCGGAGACGGTCGAGGAGATCGTAGGTCATATCCTCGCGGAGCTTCGCGACGGGATGGAGACCACTGCTATTTATCGCCATGCATTCTCCATACTCAAAAAACGCGAACGGGGGGTTGCGGCAACCTACAGTCTTCGCAAGGCGGTGATGATGTTGGGGCCATCGGGGTTTCCGTTTGAAAAATTTGTTGCGGAAGTCTTAAAAACAAAAGGGTATCGTGTGCAGACTGGGGTGATCATTCCGGGATTCTGCGTATCGCATGAGGTGGATATTCTCGCGGAGAAAGACAACAAACATATTTTTGTTGAATGTAAATTTCACAATGAGGCGACACTTAAAAGCGATGTGAAGGTCGCACTCTATGTACACGCCAGATTCTTGGATCTTAAGAAGGCGCATGACACCACAGAGCGATCTACCCCCAAGATCCATGAGGGGTGGCTGGTTACCAACACCAAGGCGACTCATGACGCTGTCCAGTATGGCTCGTGCGCCGGGCTCACGGTCATTGCATGGAACTATCCTCACGAGGGGAACCTCCACGATCTCATCCGTATGAGCGGGGTGTACCCCATCACCCTCCTTGTGACGCTTGCTTCAGGGGAAAAGCGTCACCTCCTTGCTGAAGGAGTGGTGTCGTGCAAGGCGCTTTTGGACAACGAAAACATTCTCCGTAGTGCCGGGATATCTCCAGACCGCATTCCTCGGATCTTCAAAGAAATAGGTCAGTTACGAGGAATATCATGACCCACTTCCATCCGGCGGCGGTCGCGGGTATACTATAAGACATGGAAACACTTACACCACTTCTGGATCCGTTTTTACGGCTTTTCATCGCTGCTCTCCTGGGAATGTTGCTCGGGGTTGAACGTGCGATCGCCGGCAAGACCGCAGGAATGCGCACCTATGCGCTTGTTGCCATGGGTGCCGCACTTTTCATTGTTGTGTCCGAGATTATGTCGGGGCATTATGCGGGTGCGGTTGGGACGTCGCTTGATCCGCTCCGGGTTGCCTCGCAGATCGTCATGGGGATCGGCTTTATTGGCGGGGGGCTCATCATCTTTCGCGACTCGCGGGTCAATGGCCTGACAACGGCGGCAGGGCTTTGGGTGGCGGCAGGTATCGGCATGGCTGCGGGCTTCGGTCTTTTTGCCGTTGCGGTCTTTGCGACCGCGCTCACGATCTTTGTGTTCACCTTGCTGTGGTACCTTGAGGAAAAGATCAAAGCCCTCCTTCACGCACGAAACATAAACTCGGCACCTGCATCGTACCCCGACGAGGATCATTCAGTGCTATGACATCAAAACGTAATACCGTACTAATTGTTGTGAGCGTCCTCCTGAGCTTATTTGTTGTGTATGGCGGCATCTTTTATTACCAGCATGTGCGCTCGGGGCAGCAGGTTTCTGCCCCTGGAGAAACGCCCGGGTTTGATGAGGGAACGACCACAGAGGACACCCCAGGGGTTGCAACCGGTACTCCTCCGGTGGCGAATCCCTGTGTCGTGGGCGGCTGCAGTAATGAGATCTGTAGCGACGAGTCCGTGATAGGAATTTGTATCTATCGAGAGGAGTTCGCGTGCTATCGTACCGCCAAATGCGAGCGACAAGAAAATGGCTCTTGTGGGTGGACAGAGACTCTGGAGCTACGGATGTGTCTCGATGGAGGGGCTACTGTTCCTACAGAGATAGGGACAACGACTGCGCTCTAAAAAAATTGCCGTATGCGCAAAAAAAGCAAAAATACTTGACACAAGATATTTTTTCCTGTATACAGAATATGATGTTCTTTTGATAAGTGAGGTGGTAGAGATGAACGGATCAATACAGTTGTTGGTGGCATTTATATTTTGCATGATGCAAAGCACGAATGTCGCATCCGGAACGATCAACAACCCAAGTGGTGAGTCCTTTAAGCAGCGCTTCGCGTTGCGTCAAGATAAAGGTCTGGCCCCTCGGTACAGTGAAGAAGGTGATGCAAGCTGGTATGGCGAGAAATTTCACGGAGGCCGTATGAGATACGGCGGAGTGTTTGACATGAATAAGGTCAGTTTCGCGCACAACACGCTTCCTGCAGATACGGTCATTAAGGTGACCAATCTGAAGAACGGTCGGTCGGTTGTCGGTCCCGTGAAGGACACCGGCAGTTTTGACAAAAAGTATGACCGGATCGTTGATTGTTCTCGTGAAGCCATGAGAAGGATCGGTGGGCTTGATGATGGAGTTGTTCCGGTGCGTATTGAAGTTGTGCGCTATGCCAGCGCAATGTAATGCCGGCAGGCGGTATCCCCAAGGCCCGACTAACCACGTCGGGTCTTTTTTTATAATCAATTTTGCGCTATAGTGGTGGGTATGAATCCAGAACGAGAACGTATTTGCAGGTCATTCTTGTACGCTACGACGCAGTCAGAGTATGGTGCTTTGTACCAAAATCATGTACTGGAGCAATACAAGATCTATATAGGCAGTATTGACTATACCAGCAAGCTCAAACACACCACAAATAATTACTTCCTCGGTATTCACACGCTTCTTTTGACAGCGGCGGGGATAGCGCTTACCAAGGACGGCTTTTTTGTGGGGAATGCGTGGCACATTGTGATCCCGATCGTCGGGGCCGTGCTTTCGGGTATCTGGTGGCATGCATTGCGTACACACAAGATGGTGAATGCGGCAAAATTTGAGATCTTGCACTGCATAGAGTCCAGTTTGCCCCTTGCGTTATACAAAACAGAGTGGGAGCTTTTGAGCGCGGGGAAGAAAAATCCTCACCACGGCACCAAGACTGAGCCGTTCGTGCCGTTTCTCTTCATCATTATCTATCTGTTCATTTTTTTCTTCGTTCACTAGATATTCTCTATGCAATCCGCAGAAATTCGGTCACGGTTTTTGGAATTCTTTAAGAAACGGGGACACGCCATCATTCCGTCGGCGCCCCTCATCCCCGAGAATGACCCCTCGGTGCTGTTTACCACTGCCGGCATGCATCCGCTCGTGCCGTACCTTTTAGGACAGGCGCACCCAAGCGGTACGCGTCTCGCCAACAGTCAGAAGTGTGTGCGTACACAAGATATTGATGAAGTGGGGGATAAGACGCACGATACTTTTTTTGAAATGCTGGGGAACTGGTCGCTTGGAGATTACTTCAAAAAAAATGCGATCACCTGGAGCTACGAATTTTTAACCTCAAAGGAAGAGGGGCTTGGTCTTGATCCAAAACGTCTCTATGTCACGGTGTTTGGCGGCAATGAGGACGCGCCGCGCGACGAGGAGTCGTTTGCCATTTGGAAGTCGCTCGGCGTGCCGGAACACCGTATCTACTTCATGACCAAGGACGTGAAAGGGAAGGAACCCAACTGGTGGAGCCCGGGTGACAACGGCCCCTGCGGGCCTGATTCCGAGATGTTTTATGACGTCACTGAGCGTGGCTTGGGCGACATGACCAAAGAAGAATACATGGCCGCGGATGATCGCCAGGAGGTCGTGGAGATCTGGAACGATGTGTTCATGGAGTATGAGAAAAAAGATGGCAAAGTGATCGGTAAGCTTAAGAATAAGAATGTGGATACTGGCGCGGGGCTTGAGCGACTCTGTATGGTGATGCAAAAGACCGATAATGTGTTCGCCACCGATCTCTTTGTGCCGATCATGAGCGTAATCCATACACAAGCAACAAAGTATGATGAGCGTGCCGCCCGCATTGTTGCCGATCACATCCGCACGGCAGTGTTCATGATGGGGGATGGAGTAACGCCCTCTAATACTGATCGTGGCTACGTACTGCGTCGGCTTATCCGTCGTGCAGTACGGTACGCGGATCAACTTGGAATTGTCGGTGGTTTCGAAGAATTTATCGAGAGTATTACGATCAAATATCAAGAGATATATCCGATTCTTGCTGAGAAAAAAGAAACGATCATTGATGAGTTTACGCGAGAGGGAAGTAAATTCAAAAAAACGCTCGCAAATGGTCTTCGGGAATTTGAAAAACTTTCAATATCGGCGATCAGCGGTAGTGACGCTTTTGCGTTGTTTTCAACATACGGTTTTCCGCTGGAAATGACCGAGGAGCTCGCTATTGAAAAGGGTGTGATGGTTGACCGCGCAGGGTTTGAAGTCGAGTTCAAAAAACACCAAGACCTCTCTCGTTCCGGCGCCGAGCAGAAATTCAAAGGGGGGCTTGCGGATACAGGTGAGAAGACGACCATGCTCCATACCTGCACGCACCTGATGCTTGCAGGTCTGCGTAAATACCTTGGCGACCATGTGCATCAAGCAGGATCCAACATAACCGCCGAGCGTACGCGGTTTGATTTCACTCATCCGGAAAAAGTATCGCGTGAAGTACTCGATCAAGTGGAAGCGTACGTGAACGAAGCGATCTCGAAACAGTGTCCGGTGATTATCGAGCAAATGAAAAAAGAAGAAGCGCAAGCGCAAGGGGTTGAGGGGAGTTTCTGGGAGAAATATCCGGACGTGGTAGATGTCTATCGGGTTAAATGTGATGATGGCACGGTCTACTCAAGCGAGCTTTGTGGTGGTCCGCATGTGAAAAACACCGCCGACATCAAGGGGCGATTTCATATTACCAAAGAAGAAGCTTCGTCTGCGGGGGTACGGCGTGTTAAAGCAGTCATAGAGTAGCGATATCCAAACATTTTCCACTGGGGGGACTTCTACCGCGAGCGACTTCGGTATATACTGTAGGTATCCCCTATGGTATTTTTCTTTCCATCGAAACAAGACGAAACGATCGCGATCATTGATATCGGAAGCTCAAGTGTGGGCGTAGCGTTCGCAACAGCGCCAAAAGGAGCAAAGCCGCGCATTCTCTGGTCGGCACGGGAAGAAATGGTCTTCCAGACTGAGCTTAATTTTTCAAGATTTTTCTCCGCGATGACTGATAGCCTCGGCCGCGTTCTCGCGCGTGCTGTGCAGAGTGGTCACAAAATGCCGCGGACATTCCTCGTGTCGCTTGCATCCCCTTGGTACATCGCACAAACACGGCGTGTTCACGTTGCGCGCTTCAAGCCGTTCATCATCACCAAGAAAGGAATCACGAAGCTGATCGAACAAGAGGTCGCGTCCTTCCAAGATTACCGCCTACCTAATTACCGCAAGGTCGTTTCAGAGGAGACGCGACTTCTTGAAGCACAGAGTATCCAGATAAAATTGAATGGATATGAGGTGGGTGATCCGTACGGCACACCCGCGACAAATATGGATATGTGGGTCTATATCAGCATGAGCCCGGGGAGTGTTTTGGACGCCGTGAAGAACACTTTGAACAAGCATGTTCATGCGAAAACGATCGAGTTCCACTCATTCCCCTTACTCGCATTCTCGACGATCCGCGATATTTTTACGGAAGCGAACGACTTCCTTCTTCTTGATATCTCCGGTGAGGTGACGGATATGTCGATCGTGCGCGATGATGTCCTTCTTGAGACCATTTCATTTCCCCTTGGGAAAAACTTCCTCATTCGGCGCATTGCGTCAGCGCAGAGCACCTCTCCTGAAGAAGCGCTCTCCCTCCTGCATCTCTATTTGGAAGGTAGGGCTGATGAGAAGACGCGAATGCAGATCCAGACCGTGCTCCTTGCCGCTCGCGGGGAATGGATCGCGCTTTTCACGGAAGCCCTGGGGAATTTTTCCAAAGAGCTTGCGCTGCCTCATAAAGTATTTTTTACGGCTGACC
This sequence comes from Candidatus Yonathbacteria bacterium RIFCSPHIGHO2_01_FULL_51_10, assembly GCA_001823505.1. Classification (GTDB taxonomy): domain Bacteria; phylum Patescibacteriota; class Minisyncoccia; order Phycocordibacterales; family UBA1539_B; genus 2-01-FULL-51-10. Next base: position 8,812 of record MHUS01000027.1, read on the forward strand.
CCGATGTCTCCGGCTGGTTCGCCAAGTGCATTCAGAGCGAAGGGCTTGGGAATTATACCTTTACCGACGAGCCGCTTGGGGTTACTATATTTGATGAAGCCATTCTTAGCGGTTTTGTGAGTGCCGAAAAAGATTCTGACAAAGATCCCTTCCTGTTGCTTCAGGCGATCTTTGCGGCAAAAAACACGATACAACGATAATCATTCACCGACATGGAACCACGACATATTATGGAGGATATCATTATAAAGCGCAGTGGGTCTGCTGCTTCGGGTGAGCGGCCACGACGGAGCATCCGTGAGATCACGCGTGATATGCCATCTCGTGAGACTCCTCGACCGTCGCTTGATGCTACTCACGGTACGCCAAATCAAGAACAAAAGAAACCGTCCACGCCCTCATTTCCTTTTCCTGAACAGGGGTCCGGGCGATTCAGTGACGGCGAGAGAACGGACATCGATGATCTGAATCCCGATGTGCCGCCACCAAGGACTAAGCGCTCAATGGGAATGTGGGTACTCGCGTTCCTGTCGTCGCTGGTGTTGGTTTTTGCCGCGTCAACATACTTTTATCGCGTGAACGTCCTTGTTGTGCCAACAGAGAACACCGCTGTCGTTTCAGGAGATTTTATTGCATACAAAGACACGCGCCCCGGGGGTATCAAAATGAGCACGATAACCATTTCGGACGAAAAGGAGATGGTCGTAAATGCAAGTGGTATGCAAGATGTCGCACGCAAGGCATCGGGAACGATCGTTATCTATAACTCGTACAGTAAAAATTCCCAGAGATTGATCAAAAATACGCGCTTTGAAACGTCAACGGGGGCCGTCTATAGGATCGCTGACTCGGTAGTTGTCCCCGGGGTGACCACGGTGAATGGCAAAGAAACGGCGGGAAGCGTGGAGGTTGTTGTGTATGCGGATGCTGCGGGAGATACCTACAACATAGGTTTGAGCGATTTTACCATTCCCGGCTTTGCGGGGGATCCGCGCTACAGCAAGATCATCGCACGTTCCAAGACTGAGATGACCGGAGGGTTTGTGGGGAAAGTGAAGGTCGTCTCTGATGC
>MHUS01000028.1:0-2942 GCA_001823505.1 Candidatus Yonathbacteria bacterium RIFCSPHIGHO2_01_FULL_51_10
TCCTGCGCCTTTTCTTGGAACGTGCTTTTAGCGTCCCTCCAGAGGCCTTTCTTCACGATCTCGTCCGCCTTCGGGAACAATGTTTTTTTGATGAACTCATCCGCCTTCTCATACCCCTGATCAAGGTAGATCGCGCCGATCACCGCCTCGAACGCATTTGCGAGAATGTAGTGCCGCCCTTTGCCTTGATCCTTCGCCTCGCCGCGGGAGAGGAGCATATAATCATTCATGCCGAGTGCGCGTGCCGCATCAGCGATGATGTTGGCGTTGACGAGTGCCGCGCGATAGCTCGTGAGCTCGCCTTCGTTATCCTCAGGATATTTGCGATAGAGAAAATCGGTAATAGAAAGCTCGAGCACGGCATCCCCCAAGAACTCGAGCCGTTCGTTGTGCTCAAGCCCTACGTCGCGATTCTCATTGATGTATGAGCGATGCGTGAATGCCTGCTTAAGAAGCACTTTGTTTTGAAAAGTGATGTCGACGGCTTGTTCAAATTTTGAGAAATCCGGTGCTGATTTTTTCTGCGGGCTCATAAATGTTTATTATGCGGTAGTTTCAGACTGTCCTTCAGAAGCAGACGTGGTTGCCAACTCCCCCTCTCCGGTCAAGATCGTGATCGCCTTGGTCACCAGCGGAAGGATGTCCTCGTACATGGTGAGATCCAAAATATCGGCAAGGCGGAACCAGCGCGCGTCGTCGAGGCCCCCCGTCTTCTCAGCATGGAGCTCGTCGTAATTCGCGCGGGCCAAAAAATAGGCAACCTGTTTGCGGATCTTACCCTGCTCGGGATGTGAGGCAACATATTCATTCGCTCCCAATTCAACCTCAGGCGTGCACTCGATCCCCATCTCCTCGCGGACCTTGCGGATCACGCCGTCGCGAATGTCTTCGCCTTCTTTGAGGTGCCCCTTGGAGAGCGTCCAGCGGCCAAACACGTCATGGACGAATGCGAGATGCGTCTCCCCTTCGTGCTCTGCGTAGACCACAGTCCCACAGAGCCGGTCAATAGGAAGCTTGCTTAGGTCGATCGGCTCTTTGGTGTTGCGGCGCTTGCTGGTCTCTTCCTTCCCCGGCTCGCCGATCTCTTTGTAGACGGCACCCAATACGCCGTTGACGAACTTGCCGCTGTTCTCGCCACCAAAGGTCTTGGCGAGCTCAATGGACTCGTTGATCGCCACCTTGGCGGGCACTTGCGTGCGATCACCAAAGAGAAGTTCAAAGAGGCCGATGCGCAAAATATTGCGATCGACCATGGAGATCTTTTCTATCGGCCAGTCAGGGGCCGCTTTGACAATGATCTCGTCAAGGTCAGCACGCTTTTCAAGCACACCGTTGAGGAGTGTGCGCATAAAGGAAGCATCCCCGACACCGGGAGCGAACTCTTCAATATTTCTATCGAGAACCAGCGTGGTATCCGTGGGTGCTTCGTTGGCGAAGTCCCATTCAAAGAGAGTCTGGAGTACGATACTGCGTGAAAGGTGCCGATTTGCCATGGGGCCGGGGCGCCGCGTTATTTGGTTGCGAGCGCTTTTTCTTTTGTCTGCTGCTTCTTCGTCTTCGCCTCAATGCGGGCGGTGATATCAACTACTTCCTTGCCGCGGTAAAAGCCGCAATTGCCGCAGACACGGTGCCGGAGATGAGACTGCTTGCAGTTCTCGCACACAGAAAGGCGAGGTGCCACAAGGGCGTGATGTGATCGGCGGTTACCCGTGTGGGCCCGCGTATGTCGCATTCGTATCGTCATAATTTGCCATCCTACCCTAAATGTTAAAACTTGGCAAGGTGGGTATAAAGAACCCCGCGCCAAAGCGTAGGGTATTTGGCCTGCCTACCGGACAGGCAGGCGCGGGACCAGGGTTCTTTGATGCCAGGGAGCGAGCCACCGCTCGCTCACAACCCTATGCGTTCATTCATCCCCGCCGTAAACGGACGGGGTATCCTGAACGCTTGCAATAAAAAAATAGAGCGCCGATCCCCCCGGATCGGCGCTGTTTTATTTGGGTCCTGCGTATACTACGCGTGGACCGCTCTTTGAATGCCCTCACTTAAGGCTTCCATGCGACGATCTTGCTCTTCGCGCTGCATTATTGCAAACTCATGCAAGTCGAAGACAAATTCGCCGCAAACCAGCGGTACTACTTGATTTGCAAAAAACTCAATGCAGTAGTTTCGTTTGACGCAGACACAGCAATATTCTGCTCCGTCAGTGTCTCCGCGAGTAAACGCGGCACACAGCACTTGCATCACTTTACCAGGAGAAACCGTTCCTCCTAGCCGCAAATCAGGCACAACCATTGTCACGTTCATTTCCTTCTTCGCCATTCTACTTCCCCTTCTGTCTGTACTACCTTGAATTAACCGCCCCTTTGGAAATACCTCTTCCGACACCTATAATACAACACCATTACCACGAACGCAACCCTTTGCAGAAGCTTTTGCGGTGGATAGCGGAGAGGCCACGGCGGCGCACCGCTTGCCGGTGCGCCGCCGTGCCGTACCCCTTGTGCACCTCAAGTCCGTACCCGGGATGCTTCTTGGCAAGTCGCTTCATCATACGGTCGCGTGTCACCTTTGCCGCGATGGACGCGAGGGCTATCGTCGGCTCTTTTTCATCACCCCTGATGATCGTCTTTTGATGCAGATACGGAGCGGGAGCCCTGAGCCCGCCGTCAAGAAGCACCAGCGTGTTGCGCGGATCTGAACCAAGTTTTTTTATAGCGCGGGCAAGCGCACGAGAAATGGTCGGTACGATTCCTCGCCGATCGATCTCGCGCGCGCTCCCCATCACCACCGCATACGCAAGCCAGCCTTCTTTTTCGGCTAGCTTCATCTTCTCAAACCACGCTTCGCGCGCCTTCTCGGTGAGCTGCTTGGAGTCTTTGATCCCCCGAAGCCAGGCGCGGCGCCCTGAAAGGGCGCCGCGCAAAACCATCACCGCCCCC
>MHUS01000028.1:2964-4356 GCA_001823505.1 Candidatus Yonathbacteria bacterium RIFCSPHIGHO2_01_FULL_51_10
TCGGCCTTACAAAATCTCTTCATCCTTGAAAGAACGTCTACTTCTTTTTCCCTAGGACAAGATTCCTTACGTCCTTGGGAACAGCGGCAGAAAATGATCTTGTTGCCGTACGTCCAAGAAATTTACCTCCACTCTTCAGTAGCCGTCCAGTCTTGCGCGCCACATTGCCCCAATTGATCGCCATATTCTCCTCCTTTGGAGATTGCTGAAACAGAAAATGAATGAACTTACTTAGGTACTATTATACACCCTATTGCCATATTTGTCAACATGGCGCATAAGCGTATATAATCTACCGTAATGAAAGACTCGTTCGTCCATCTCCACACGCACTCCCACTATTCCCTCTTGGACGGCCTCTCTAAACTCGATGAAATGATCGCGCTGGCCAAGAAGTACGAGATGCCCGCGATCGCCCTCACCGACCACGGCAACATGTACGGCGCCATTGAGTTTTACAAACTCTGCAAGGCCGCCGGCATAAAGCCCATCATCGGCGTAGAGGCATACATCACCAACGGCTCACGCCACGACAAACGCCCGGGCATCGACACGGAGCGCTTTCACCTTACCCTCCTCGCGAAAAATCATACCGGCTACAAAAACCTCATCCGCCTCGTCACCCTCGCAAACCTCGAAGGATACTACTACAAGCCAAGGATGGATAAAGAGATCTTGCGACAATACAGCGAAGGGCTCATCGCGCTCTCGGGGTGTTTCGGCGGCGAGCTTGCGCGTGCGCTCCATGCTGGCGACGACCAGCACGCCGAGGAGGTCATCAACGAGCACCAAGATATCTTTGGCAAAGAAAATTACTTCGTAGAGATCATGAGTCATCCCGGCGTGCCGGGACTCATGGACGTGCGCGCGAAGCAGATCGCCATCGCGAAAAAATTAGGTGTGCCCATCGTCGGCACGCAAGACTCGCATTATCTCCACAGCGACCATCAACGCGCGCACGAAACACTCCTCGCCATCCAGACGAACGGCGACCTCAACAACGACGACCGCTTCTCCATGGCATCTGATGACTATTCTTTCATTGATACCAAGGGCGCCTTAAAACATTTCAAAGACATCCCTGAGGCCGTGACCAACACCATGAAGGTCGCCGATATGTGCAACCTCGAGATTCCGCTCGGGAGCTGGGTCTTCCCTGATGTGAAGGTTGCGGGCGGTGCCTCCTACGACGATGAGGTGCGCCGTCTTGTCTATGAGGGCATCCCCAAACGCGGCCTGACAGAGACCAAAGAGGTGACCGACCGTGTTGAGTACGAGCTCGGCATCATCAAGGGCAAAGGCTACGCGCCGTACTTCCTCACGGTTGCCGACCTCCTCCGCTTCGCGCGGGAGAACGGCATCTTGACCAACATCCGCGGATCCGTTGCCGGG
>MHUS01000028.1:4414-7457 GCA_001823505.1 Candidatus Yonathbacteria bacterium RIFCSPHIGHO2_01_FULL_51_10
CCTTTGAACGATTCCTCAATCCCGAGCGTCCTTCAGCGCCGGATATTGATATGGACTTCGCCGACAACCGCCGCGATGAAATGATCGAGTACGCGAAGCGTACCTACGGCGAAGATCACGTCGCGCAGATCGGAACCTTCGGCACCATGATGGCGCGCGGATCCGTACGCGATGTCGCCCGTGCGCTTGGTCACCCCTACGCCGTGGGTGATCGTATCTCAAAACTCATCCCGGTGGGATCCCAAGGATTCCCCATGACCATTGAGCACGCGATGAAGATGACGCCGGAGCTCAAAGAAATGTATAAGAAGGAGCCCGAAACCAAAGAGATCCTCGACCTCGCGGAGCGCCTTGAGGGGTGTGTTCGCCACATCTCAGTCCACGCGGCGGGCGTAGTGATCTCCCCCACTCCGCTCTACGAATTCACCCCCACTCAGCTCGACCCCAAGGGCGGCAAGATCATCACTCAGTACGATATGTACGTCGTTGAGGACGTCGGCCTCCTTAAGTTCGACTTCCTCGGCATCAGAAACCTCTCGATTTTAAGCGACGCGGTACGCCTCGTAAAATTGCACCGCGGAGAGGACGTGGATATTGAGAACGTGCCACTGGAAGACAAGAAAACTTTCGAGATGCTTGCCAAGGGAGAGACGATGGGGCTCTTCCAGTTAAACGGTTCAGGGATGACGCGGTATTTGCGCGACCTGCGCCCCTCGAACATTCACGACATCAACGCAATGGTCGCACTCTACCGCCCGGGGCCGATGGAATCCATCCCTGAATACATCCGTCGCAAGCACGACCCATCAACCATCACCTATCTTGACCCGCGCCTTAAAGAAATTCTCTCTGAGTCCCACGGCGTCATCACCTACCAAGACGACGTGCTCTTGATCTCCATTCACCTCGCCGGATACTCATGGCTTAAGGCAGACACCCTCCGCAAAGCAATGGGTAAAAAAATTCCTGAGGTCATGGAAGCCGAAAAAGAAAAGCTCATCAAGGGCTTCATTGAGTACGGCAAGATCTCACCAAAGAAAGCAGAAGAGTTGTGGAAACTCATCGAGCCGTTTGCAGCGTATGGATTCAACAAAGCACATGCCGCATCCTACGGCCGTGTGGCGTACCAGACGTCATATATGAAGGCAAACTTCCCTGCCGAGTATATGACCGCAGTACTCACCGCGGAATCAGGCGACGTGGAAAAGGTCTCTGAGATCATCGCGGAATGTACGCGCATGGGAATCGCGGTGCTCCCTCCTGACATAAACGAATGCTTCGGGGGATTTACGGTGATCAAAAGTGCGGACGGAGCAACCGACCCTAATGCTTCGCACGGGCAAGACCGCATCCGCTTCGGTTTCTACACAATAAAAAACCTAGGTACGGATATTTCCGATGCGATCATCGCTGAACGCGAGGAACACGGCAAGTTCACTTCCCTTTCTGATTTTTTGACCCGCATCAAACACAAAAACCTCAACAAAAAATCACTTGAGGCACTCACGAAAGTCGGTGCATTTGATAATTTCTGCGAGCGTGGCGCGATGCTTGGCAATATGGAAGAAATGCTTGCGTTCAACCACGGCAAGGTGTCCGGCCCGACAACACAGAACTCGCTCTTCGGTGGCACGAGCGTCGCCGCGGCAGTGGAGTTCACGCTCAAGGATGCCCCTCCCGTAACCAAACTTGAACGCCTCGCCTGGGAGAAAGAGCTGCTCGGTCTTTATATCTCCGGTCATCCGCTCGATGAACACAAAGACAAGCTCGCGAATCGCAGCGCGACCCTACGCGCGATCAAAACACTCCACGAGGGGGCAACGGTTGTCGCCGCGGGGATCATTGAGGACGTGCGCGAGGTGACCACCAAGAAGGGCGACCGCATGGCGTTCATCAAACTCGCCGACTACGATGATGTGCTCGAGGTGGTTATTTTCCCCAAGCTTTATGTGGATGTAAAAAAGCTTCTCTTGAAAGAAGCGTGCATGAAGATAAAAGGCAAAGTCTCCGAGCGTAACGGAGAAAAAAGTGTTGCCGCCGACGCGGTAAAGGAGTTGTAGAAAGGATTATCTTGCGCCTGTGTGGTCAATAATAATCTCGCCCTCCATCCCGTCTTTCCGTCTTTGTATTCCCACTGCACGGTAAAGAATCTTGTATTGCTGCTCCAGTTCATCGTACGCCTCAGGCGTTATGTTTGTAGACCCCTTTAAAAACTCTAACTGTTTGCAGACAGAGATAAGAGCTTTTTTTGCGAGTGCTCGCTCGGTGCTGTTATCGGCTTCTTTTTCTGTTTCGATAGCATTTAGAGTGGCAAGTGTTTCTTCCCCTGTGAATGGAGTAAGCCACGCTTTAACTTCTGCAACAAACGGTCCGCACTCCTCGCGGTTTTCTTTAGCCATTCGATTCTTTTCTTGCAGTTCCTGCTCATCTTCCTTCATGAGGATAAGCAATCTCTCCAAGTAGCTAGTGCATTCTTTTTTTGCACCCTCATCAGGCAGCTTTCCAATGGCTTCTCGGAGCCCTTCTTCGTCAAACAACACCTCAAGCTTATTGGGGTCTACAACATCTACCTCCCAAGGGTTAAAAGCCTCCAGATACTGCACGTTTCCTTTCTCGTCTTTTGTATAATTTTGGAGTTCGACATCAATACTGAAAGCGAGACCGAGGTCGGACAGTTTATCAGCTATATCTCCCAATCCCTTCCCCAATTCCTCCTTCAATTGTTGTACTGCGGGATCGTCATCTTTTTCCTTATCATATCCCTCCCTCTGAAACGCCTTTTGCAAAGCCGCGTGCCCCGGGGTATGGGAAACACGCTCTCGATCTATGGTCTGAGTACCTTCCTTGGACTCCCCCGCCTGATACATGTCGGGGATATTTTCAGGAAGAAGCAGGTGGACTATTTTTGTGAGGTAAAATCGGCCCTTCAGTTTCTGTACGGTCTCTTGCTGTTCGCTTTTTGTCTCAGCAATAACCCGTTTTTCGTTAGCGGGATCAACGAAGACTCTCCTCTCGCCCCCCTCTCCAAGGGGTTTTGCGTCTG
>MHUS01000028.1:7466-8912 GCA_001823505.1 Candidatus Yonathbacteria bacterium RIFCSPHIGHO2_01_FULL_51_10
TTTTTCTAACTACCAGACGTCCGACGTTTGGTAGTATACGGAGGACCGTCCTCCATAGCCACGGCAAGTTTACAGAGATATGTAACAGGAAGTCCCTCCGCATGGAAAACGCCTTGGTTCACATCAGAGCGCTGGTTGTCAAAATATTTTTCTGGTGGTAAAATTACAAAGAAATTTCTTCAAGCATGGAATGAAGCAACCGAAACAGAACCAGAGTAACAAGCTATGAAATAAACAACCTCTATCTTATCAATAGGATTTTAATAATATGAAACATTTTGTAATGTCATGCAACGGGATATACCCAAACGCTGCCATTAATGACCCGCCTCTCGGAATGGCCCCATGGATGTCAGGGCATCCAATTTCTAACGTATCGACACCGCTCATTTACACACTTGACCCTCAACGTCCCGGTAATTTGGTGCCTTTTTACTACGATAGTGCCTACCCACTAATGCGCGATGACTTGATAGAGGCCCTACATGCAGCCGGCGTGGACAACATACAATTTTTTGATGCAGTGATTCGCGATACAATAAAGAATCAGGACCACACTAATTTTAAAGCCTTCAATATCGTCGGCTTGGTCTCTGCTGCGGACATGAACAAATCAACACTTATGGGCACATCTGACTCTGAAATGATTGATGTCGACTTCGACAGTCTTGCAATCGATGAAAAGAGGGCTAGCCAGTTTAAATTGTTTCGACTGGCGGAGAATGTAAGTGCAGTTATTGTAGATGAAGTGGTAAAAAACGAAATTGAACGCCGCGAGATTCCCGGCATGGTCTTTTATGACCCCAGTGACTGGTCAGGGTAATACCTGGCTACGGAGGACGGTCCTCCGTAGCCGTTCACAAAAGAAAACGCCCCAATGCAAAAGCATCGGGGCGTAAAACAACACGTCAGTTATTACAGAATGGAAGCAATAGACAATACAACGAATTGCCAAAGTGCTACCATAAACGTTGCCATAAGAGCATTGTGTAATGGATTATCGGTGAGATACGGAGACGAAAGAAACCGAAACTCAGATGGCCAGTGATTTTTTAAAACAGCAGTGATCCCTTTTCGGTAGAACAGATAGACTGTCCACGCTTTACACATCACGAGTGTGAAAAGCTCCAACACGAGAACCACTCCAACAAGTACTCCTGGTGGAGCATTTCCTACGAAATAACGCCACAAAAAAAAGAACTCCAGTGTCGTACCAACAATGCCACCTACAAGAACCATACCCGCGAGTACAATTGCATCCTGGCGAAAACGTACCATATTGATAGGTGTAGACATACCGCCTCCTCCTAAAAGTAACGTTGTTGTTGAATCCGACGGACCGCTCGTGCGCGGCATTCTGCGCGCCTCCTCTCATCGGCCTCCGATACTGCCACGAGGAGCCATGTCGGCGTGAAGAATATTACAACAGTACCGCCAAGATCAATG
>MHUS01000028.1:8933-14905 GCA_001823505.1 Candidatus Yonathbacteria bacterium RIFCSPHIGHO2_01_FULL_51_10
TTCCCGCATCCTACCGTGTCCATTGCAGGAAATCAACTAATACGCGGGGAGGTCACCTTGTAACAATACTAAAAAAGAAGCCACCCTTGCGAGTGGCTCCTACAATTACGATGGTTTAAGCCACCGAGACTTCTTCTTTGAAATTTTCATAGAGCATTTGCATCGCGCGCTTTGCATATTCCAAACGCGCAAATGCTTCAACGTCGCTATACGGCACCGTGACGTTGAAATCGGATAGGTCCATCGATTCTCCATGAGTGAAGACCACATCTTCTCTACCCGTGCCTCCGAAAACATAACGACCTTCTTTTTTGGGTATCGCTTGTTCGGTCCGCGACTTCACGTACTCGAACACAAAATCATACATGACGTCCTTGAATTTTCCCCAGTTTTCTCGTGAAGCATGTTTGTACATGCTCACTCTGACATAGGAGTTTCCGTGGATCATGTGACTAAATTCGATACGAATTCCCATATCTTCGCGCACATACCCGACCCAGTCATCATCATCGACACTGTCTGTGCGGACAAAGCCATAGTACTCACCAACGGGTGCCAGTGCCTTCAGCACGGGAACACCTGAAAGCGCCGCCATCACTTCGTATGCGATCTCGTCTTGGTCATAACATGCTCCCGACCCCGTGTGAATGGTCACCTCGAGGTATGGACGTGGAAGTGGCACCGATTTATACGGAAGGGTGATCGTTACGCCATGGAACCTTCGTTTTCCCTCCTCGTGCAGTACTTCGTGGTGACGCCCAACCAGCTCACTGAGGTATGCCGTGAGCCTTGGCTCAAGGACGGCTCGTGATGCGTCAGTGATTCGTACAATGACATCAGTACTGTCACCCTGACCGCCATGCTGCACGGTATTTCTCTGCAGATCAAGAAAAACAAGCCACACTGGGTTTGCCTCGTAGTGAATGTAGAGAAAATCTCCAACGCGCTTGTTGTAAGGATCTTTCGAAAGACGGTCAAGCATTTCACGTGTCAATGGTTCTAGCATTGTCTGTCTCCTGTATAGTGGTCCGAATGTTAATCCTCCAACAAACTACAATACATGACCTAAAAAGTCAAACACATTCCGGAAACTTTGCCCCGCAAAAATTCTTTTGAAATGGGCTTTTTTTTGCTATACTCTCAAGTATGAAATCCGAGGAATCGGCCGAAAAAATGGCTCATACCCGCCACTCGTTGGCGCATCTTTTGGCGGCCGCCGTGCAACGCATCTACCCCACCGCAAAGCGCGCTATCGGCCCGGCGATCGAAAATGGATTCTATTACGACTTTGAGTTCGCCGAGCCCATTTCTGACAAAGACCTGGGCAAAATTGAGAAAGAGATGCGAAAGACTCTTGCCACATGGGGCACATTTACGCGACAGGAGAAAACTCCCGAGGAGGCGCGAGAGTACTTCAAAGGGAACCCGTACAAACTTGAGCTTATCGATGAGATCGTCGGAAAAGGCGAGGGTATAACTTTCTACGAATCATCCCCCTATTTCACTGACCTGTGTCGCGGCGGACATGCCGACGATATGTCGGCGATCGACCCCGACTCATTTACGCTCTCACGCGTCGCAGGCGCGTACTGGCGCGGGGACGAAAAGAATGCAATGCTCACTCGCATTTACGGCCTCGCTTTTTCAAATAAAGAAGAACTCGATGCGTACCTCACACAGCAAGAAGAGGCAAAGAAGCGCGACCACCGTAAACTCGGAAAGGAGCTTGAGCTCTTCACGCTCATTGATGAGATCGGCCCCGGGCTTCCCCTCTTTTACCCTAATGGTGCGATTCTCCGCCGTATTGTGGAACGATTTATCGAGGACGAGCAGGAGAAGCGTGGCTATGTCCCCATCTGGATCCCCCACATCACCAAAGGCGAACTCTACAAGATCTCCGGGCATTTGGATAAATACGATGCGATGTATACTCCGATGAAAGTGGATGATGAAGACTACTACTTGAAGCCCATGAACTGCCCGCACTTCATGATGCTCTATCGTTCGCTTCCCCATTCATACAAAGAACTCCCCCTCCGCTATACCTGCACCACCACCAATTACCGTTACGAAAAATCCGGCGAGCTTTCCGGGCTCACGCGCGTGCGTGCGCTCACGCAAGACGACTGTCATGTCTTCACCACCCCGGAGCAGATCGAGGACGAGATCAAACTCATGCTTGAAATGATCGACGTCGTGTACAAAAAATTCGGGCTCACTGATTTCTGGGTGCGCATCTCGCTCCGTGATTCAAAAAATAAAGAAGGCTATCTCGGAAGCGATGAGGTGTGGGAGATGTCCGAGAACGCGCTCCGTAATGTCGTCAAAGCGACTGGCTGGCGCTACGAAGAAGCAGAAAAGGAGGCGGCATTTTATGGTCCCAAACTTGATTTTATGTTCAAAGACGCCATCGGCAGGCAGTGGCAGCTCTCTACGATCCAGCTTGACTGGAATCTTCCCGAGCGCTTCGAGCTTGAGTATGCTGACAGCGCAGGCGGCAAGACACGCCCCGTGGTCATTCACCGCGCGATCCTGGGCTCAACGGAGCGATTCCTCGGTGTCATGATCGAGCACTTTGGTGGTGCCTTCCCGCTCTGGCTCTCACCGGTACAGGTGGCAATCCTTCCTGTCAGTGAACAATTTTCCGACTACGCACGAGAGGTGCAGGCCGAGCTCCAAAAAGCCGGATTCCGTGTGGACCTTGATTCTCGCAACGAATCCCTCGGCAAAAAGATCCGCGAAGGCAAGATGAAAAAGACCCCGTACCTCATCGTCGTGGGCGAGAAAGAAATTGCCTCAAAAACCGTTGCGGTAGAAGGCCGTGAGGGCGGCAGTTTGGGTGCGATGAGCATAGAGGAGCTTATCGCAAAACTCACCGAGGAGTGTGCATAACTTCTTTGTACAAAACTCAGATTCGTTAGATAATAAGGATGGACAAATAACCGCGGAGGTATGTGTCATGATTCCAAACGGACATTGTCACAACTGCCTGGGAAATTTGCACGTAAAAAAGAAGACAGGGGAAAGCCCCGAAAAATACCGCGAGAGCCTTTTCTGTTGTTCTCCCTGCGATAAGCAATGGACAAAAAGAGAAGCAAAAAAGGCTGCGATACTTTTGAGTCCCTTGGTCCCCTCCTTCACTTAAAAACACCTTCCTGCGTCTCGCGCAGCGAAGGTGTTTTGCTGTCTACCTTTAGTCTAATAGGACCTACGCAACCAGATGAAATTTGAGGCGAAGCAAGAGGTTTTGAGGAGATGTGCTGAACGCACAGTGACGAAAAAACTCGCTGGGTGCGTAGGTCCTGCTTAAATATCCAAATTCGCCAGTTTTGCGTTGGACTGAATGAACGATTTACGCGAAGGGACATCCGTTCCCATCAAGACATCAAACACCCGATCGGCTTCTTGCGCATCATCGATGGTCACCTGCTTGAGCACGCGAGAGGCGGGATTCATGGTCGTTTCCCAGAGTTCTTCCGGATTCATTTCTCCAAGACCCTTGTAGCGCTGCACGGATACCTTCGCTTCGCGCTTAGCCTTGGTCTTTGCCGTTTCTCCTTCTCCTTCTTCTTCGGGGATCTCCTCCTCTCCGGTACTTGCAGCAAGGAGGAGCGCATCAGCATCCTTGCCTAGGAGCTTTACTTTTTCCTCTTCGTCGTATACATAGGTCACGTCTTTGCCTCGCTTGATCTTATAGAGTGGCGGCTGAGCGATGAACACATGCCCCTCGGTGATGAGGGTCTTGAGGTACCGATAGAACAACGTAAGGATAAGCGTGCGGATATGCGCGCCATCCACGTCGGCGTCGGTCGCGATGATCACCTTGCCGTAGCGGAGCTTACCAATGTCGAATGTCTCGCCGATACCCGTACCGAGCGCGATGATCAGCGCGCGGATCTCAATGGACGCAAGCATTTTATCAAGGCGTGCTCGTTCAACATTGAGGATCTTTCCGCGGAGCGGAAGGATCGCCTGCGTGCGACGATCACGCCCCTGCTTCGACGACCCGCCTGCTGAATCTCCCTCTACAATAAACACCTCCGCTTCTTCCATTTTGTTTGTCTGACAGTCAGATAACTTTCCCGGAAGGGTGAACCCTTCAAGTGCGCCTTTGCGAAGCACGCTGTCCTTGGCGGCCTTGGCGGCCTTGCGCGCACGAAGTGCCAAAATAACCTTTGCTACAATGGCTCGCGCGTCATCGGGGTGTTCCTCGAGAAATTCAGAAAATGCCTCGCCAAAGACTTTCTCGGTAGCGCCGCGCGCCTCAACGCTTCCCAATTTACCCTTCGTCTGGCCTTCAAACTGAATCTCGGGGAGTTTGACCGATACCACGACCGTAAGCCCCTCACGAACATCATCTGCCGTCAGGTTCTCATCGCTTTCTTTAAGCGCATTGCTTTTGCGAGCGTAATCATTGAGTCGGCGCGTAAGTGCTGTGCGGAAGCCGGTGACATGCATACCGCCTTCGGGGTTGTACGTATTGTTCGCAAAGGCAAGTTCGCGTGCGGCAATATCATCCACATACTGGAGCGCCACCTCCACGGAAACATTGTCGATCTCTTTGTCTACATAAAAAATATTTTTGTGTACGGGTTTCTGGTGTTCGTTATAAAACGCCACGAGCGAGCGAAGGCCTCCCTCGAAGTAAAATGTCATTGAGGGATGGTCGATCGGCTCATCCGAGAGATACACGCGATCCTCAGTGGTGATCTTCTCTACTTCGCGCAGATCAATGACCGTAATGCGGAGGCCTTTCACTAAATATGCCTGTTGGCGCATGTGGCCCACGATCTGACCCCAGTTAAATTTGATCTCTTTGAAAATTTCTTCATCCGGCTCAAAGGTGACGATCGTACCATTGAATTTCGTTGTGCCGACCTTCTTCACGCTTGCTTTCTTTTTCCCTTGTGAATATTCCTGCACATAGATCCCCCCATCACGATGTACTTCAACTTTAGTAAAAATGGAGAGAGCATTCACCACTGACGCGCCCACGCCGTGAAGTCCTCCGGATACTTTGTACCCCTTCCCTTCAAACTTACCTCCGGCATGAAGCGTCGTCATGATCGTCTCAAGCGCGGAGACTTTCGTTTTGGAGTGAACATCCACAGGAATACCGCGGCCATTGTCCACCACGCGCACGCGGTTGCCGGGAAGAAGTGCGACCTCAATACGATTGGCGAAGCCGCCCATCGCCTCATCGCGAGAGTTATCAAAAATTTCCCAGATCAGGTGATGGAGCCCTTCAACGCCGGTTGAGCCGATGTACATGCCCGGGCGCTTGCGCACCGGTTCAAGCCCTTCAAGGACGACGATGTCCTCTGCCCCATATCCGGTAACCTTTCCTTTTTCATCGTTTTTTGCCATGAAATATGTATGAAATCGGCCCCAAACGGGGTCTTTTATATGCTCGTATTATAGCAGATTTTTACTATTGATGCACGCCTAAATGGGTCGCTATTTACTCACAAAAACAGCCATGCCGCGCCACTCTTTCTCGAACACCTCTCTCCCCACAAACAGATGCCGGGCCTTCTCTTTATCGAGAGATTCAGGATCGTGATAATAAAACCCAATAACCTTGCCATTTTCTTCCTCAATCCCCGTAACGACGACCATATGAAACTTCGTCTGCCCGAGAATAAACTTCACGGCGGATATGATCACCGGCTCGCCTTTTTTGATCGCATCAACAACTTTTTCTATTCCGCCACTCTCTTTCAGCCCTTCCTCGCGCCGCGCAGATAATCCGTGCATTTCTGCAAGCTGAACGAGCGTATCGTGACGCCAACCAACTGAAGTATATTCCTTAATTTTTATTCCTTCTTCTATGAGTTTTTCTATCGAAACATCTTTTTTGTGACACTCAAGCACCATCTTAAGGCACACGATCGCGCACGCGCGAGGCATCCAATTTTTATCCTCAACATCTAAGAATTGAGAGTGGTACGGGACATCAAGTTTCATGTCTT
>MHUS01000029.1 GCA_001823505.1 Candidatus Yonathbacteria bacterium RIFCSPHIGHO2_01_FULL_51_10
ACAACAGCAACCTCGACGTTCAACGGTGGTCTGGCGGTGGGTTCCGGGGCAACACCGTCAGGGCTGGTGTATGACCGCTCAACGGGGTATGTGGGAGTGGGAACAGCCTCCCCGGGGTACGCATTGACCGTGAGGACCGCAGCCGGAAATTTTGGCCTGGCGCACACGGACGGTACCGTTACGATGGGAACCTACACGGATTCCTCGGGGGGATGGTGGGGAACAGCCTCCAATCATGCACTCAACTTCTTCACCAACAACGGTACCTCACAGTTAACCCTTGCGACAAACGGCGGTGCCGCGGTGGGGACAGCATATGGCGCGTCGACACTCCCCGCGAACGGATTGGTAGTGAGTGGACTTGTGGGTATTGGCACCAGCTCCCCTCAGAGCCTCCTGGATGTTTCAGGGAGTGCAACATCAGTATCAACCACGGCATTTTCAAGCGCTCGCACACTCTCGATCATCAACACCTATTCCGCAGCAAACAGCGTCAGCGCCCTTGCATTTCGTACCAACGACACCACGGGCACGCTTGCGACCGGAGTGCAACTGTCCGCTCTCTATACGAGTCACACCGCGGGAGCGGTAAGCGGCGAGCTCGCGTTTGTTACCAGTAACGCCGGTACGGCCGGTGAACGAATGAGGCTTACCGCGGCGGGGAATCTGGGCATCGGGACCACCTCGCCCTATGCCAAGTTGAGTGTGGAGGGGGAGGTGGTGGCAAGTAATTTCACGGCGACGTCCACCACGGCGACGAGTACGTTTGCGGGTGATTTTATCGCATCAAAACAATCAGCGTTTGGGTCAACTGGAGCATTAAACGGAGCAAACTTTGATGGGAATCTTCAAACTGCGATCATTGATGCGCGCACGACGTATACGGGAACTGCGGCAGCCTATTACGCAGGTACCTACAGTAGTATTCTTTCTAATCCCGCAAGTGCACCCGCCGGGGGGAGTGTATATATTGCAAACGCAGGAGACGTGAGCACTGCATCGCTCAGTGGTGTAGATTTTAGTGGCGCCAGTCTTTACGGGAATTTATTCAATGTGTATCACAGCGGCACGGGGATATTGGGGGGTGCATACGGGATGGATAGCTATGTGGTCGTAGATAACGGTGGGACCATCGGCAGTGCTTACGGTGTGCATACTGGCTTTGTGAAAACAAGTGGCACCATCAATACTGGATATGGATATTATGTAGATGATCTCTCAGGAAGCGCAGGAACCTCCTATGGCGTATATATTGCTAATCAAGCAACGGCAGGGACGACCCACTATGCACTGTATAGTGCTGGTTCAACCGCCAAATCATATTTTGGCGGCAGCGTCGGCATCGGCACCACGTCGCCCTATGCCAAGTTGAGTGTGGTGGGGGAGGTGGTGGCTGATAAGTTCACTGCGACGAGCGCAACCGCGACGAGTACGCTTGCGGGGTATCTTTCTGTTGGGGCACAGGGGACTACAAATGCGCAATTAAGTGTGGTAAAAAACTCAACGGCAACAACCAAGAGTACCGAATATGGTGCTAATATTTCCATAGAAGATTCCGGGGTCACCACTACCGGCGTGGATAATACGTATGGTATGTCGGTGAGTGCTTTTCGGTACGACTCAACCGGTGGCACCAACAATACGTATGGCGTGTCTTCAAATGTCCTTATCGACGACCTTACCTCAGGTACCTCCAACGCATATGGCTTTAATGCAACCGTCGGTTCTTATAACGGGATAACGTTTGCTGATACTTCATATGGATTGTATGCAAGTGTTGCGGGGCAAACTGCATACGGAATGAAATTTGTGTTGAACAATGCTAGTGCGGTAGGCACGGGGTACGGTGTTTCTGTTTCTCCAGCCGCAGTTTTGGGGATAGGAATAACCACTAACTACGGCTTGTATGTCGCGAGCTTTTCGGGAGCCACTACCAACTACGGTCTTTACCTTGAAAATCAAGGAACAACCGCAACACAGTATGCAATTTATTCCGCAGGTGCTACGCAGTCTTATTTCGGTGGCTCTATCGGCATCGGCACCACGTCGCCGTATGCCAAACTCGCGGTCGCGGGAGCCGCGGGAGGCACCACTCATCTATTCTCCATCTCTTCTTCCACCGCCGCTTTTGCAACCAGTACGGCGCTCTACGTTTCATCAAACGGCAATCTCCATGTATCCGGTGGTGCAGGAGAATCTATTGGCTACAGCAACACCCCTCCGTCCAACGGACTTATCGTCTCCGGGAACGTCGGCATCGGCACCACCTCGCCGTATGCGGCGCTTTCAATAGCAGGATCAAGCAACATTAATCAGCTTGTCGTGAAGGGGAATTCAACTCAAACGGCCGATATGGTGCAGTTTCAAAAATCAGACGGCACCGTCTACGGTATCTTCGGCAATACTTCAGGGGGCACGAGCGACAATCAAGGCGTATTCACCTTTATGGACAAGGGGCTTGCGACGAACACGGGTTCTGGGGCAGTTGTGTCCATCCACGCCGATGATGAGATGCCGTATCTGGAAAAATTCTATAATGATACGGTCAGTACGACCGTTCCCGTATTTGAATATTATGGGGACGCAAGCGGCAACTTCATTATGGACAATCCGGGTGCACACAAGATATATGTCAACACGAACTCCAACTCTGACCAACTTGTACTTGACACGACAGGGCGCATTGGCGTGGGAACATCGTCCCCCTTTGCAAAGTTGTCAGTTCGTGGAACGGCATCCGAGGTTCAGATGCTTATTAAGGGAAACGTAGTTCAATTATACGATCTTTTTCAAATTCAAAATTCAAGCGGGACAGTGTTGTTTGATGTAGATCCGACCGGCAACGTCGGCATCGGGACCACAACGCCATTCTCCAAGTTTACGGTAGCTTCAGGGAATGCCGGAGTTTTTAACGGGGCGCTCTGTGTCGACAACGGCGGCACCGCGAAGTGTTATGGTGCTCTTACTGCAGGAACCATTTATGCTGATGGTCAGTCACTCGTCGCCTCCGACGTTGCAGAAAATTACCCTGTCGCTGACATGAGTATCGAGGAAGGAGACATTGTGATGGTGGCAGAGAGTTTGTCTGCCGAAGAAGAAACCAAGAGACAATACGACAGAGCAAAACTGGACGAGCAATACAAAGATGAATTGCCGTCATCTATTGCAGAATCCCTGGACCTTTCAGTGGCGAAAGCAGATGGAGAGGATCTCTCGAGGATCATGGGGGTTGTCTCAACAAAACCGGGCGTGCTCCTCGGAGACACGACGGGGCTGTCGCTTCAATCTTCATTCCGCCCCGTTGCTCTCTCGGGTCGCGTTCCGGTTAAAGTTACGCTCGAAGGCGGTGACATCAAGAAGGGCGATCGCATCACACTCTCGTCTACCCCCGGCGTTGGAATGAAGGCAGGCTCTTCCACCTACACCGTCGGTATTGCCCTTGAATCGTTTACTGAATCATCAAAAAAGAATAGCGATGGTGTCGGCAAGATCCTCGTCTTCATGAACCTCACGTGGTCGCATCTCGCAAGCACAGACACCCTTGCCACCTTAACCGGCACGGAATCCTCCTTCTGGAGCATTGATGAATCTTCAGGCCGCATCAAGTTCATCGGTGCACTCGATCTCAATGACTTCGATATGATCAATGTCCGCGCCATCCGCGGCTCCGCAAGCAAGTGGTCCATTGATGAATTCGGCAAGCTTACGGTGGGGGAGATAGAGGCGCAAAAAGTGACCACGGGCACGCTGTGTATTGATGATGTGTGTATCGAGAAGGATACTCTTCGTGCGCTCATTGAGAAGAGTGGACTTTCGGCAACTCCTGCTCCGGAACCTCCCCCAGCTCCTGAACCTGCTCCAACTCCTGAACCTGCGCCGGAACCAACCTCCGAACCGACATCAACTCCTGCTCCGGTGCCTGCCCCAGAGCAGGCTTCGGCTCCTGAACCTGCTCCTACTCCAGTTGCAGATCCGGTTACAGAACCAATTATCGCATCGGAACCAGAACCAGTTCCTGCCCCGGAACCTCCCCCAGTTTCTGAACCTGCTCCACCAGCTCCTGAACCAACTCTAACGCCTGAACCAGCATCCACACCGGCTTTGTAGCCGGCAGCTTCCCATTTGGAGGCCTTGTCTCCAAATTTGAGGGCAGTGTTGTATTGGTGTGATATGATGAAGTGTATACCAGTAAATAATTTTAGCTATGCAAACATTGCGAGAAACAATTCTCGATGCATCATCACGCGGGGTGGCGATCGGGCATTTTAATATTTCAAATATTGAAGGGTTTTGGGCGATCGTTCACGCGGCACGCGCGCTTGGCGTGCCTGCCATTGTGGGACTCTCGGAGGGAGAGCGTGACTTCGTGGGGGTCAAGCAGGCGGTCGCGTTGGTAAAAGCGACACGAGAGGAATTGGGCTATCCAATTTACATCAACGCTGATCATACGTATTCATTTGAGCGCGTGAAGGAGGCGGTTGACGCTGGGTTTGATGCAGTCATTTTTGACGGTGCAAAGTTGTCGCTTGAAGAAAACATCAAACAGACGAAAGCGTGCGTTGACTATGCGCGGAGTGTATCCGCCAGCCGGCGGACCGACGTGCTCGTAGAAGCAGAAATGGGCTACATTGGGCAATCATCAAAGATCCTTGATGCTATCCCTGAAGGAGCTGTTGTTTCCGGCGATGCACTTACATCGCCGGAGGATGCAGCGCGCTTCGTCCATGAGACTGGTGTGGATCTCTTTGCTCCCGCGGTGGGCAATATTCATGGGATGCTTCGCAGCATGCCCGACCCCCGTCTTGATATTCCGCGCATTGCGGCGATCCGCGCGGCGGCAGGTGTGCCGCTCGTGCTCCATGGAGGATCAGGTACAGTAGATCAGGACTTTACGGATGCCATTACCGCAGGCATTAGTATTGTGCATATCAATACGGAAATTCGCGTTGCATATCGCGACGCCATGCGAGCATTCCTCAATGAGCACCCTGATGAGGTCGCCCCCTATAAAATTGCGAAAGGTGCCGTAACGGCGATGGAGGACGTTATAACCAAGCGCCTCAAGCTCTTCAGTAAGATGGGGTAGCCGGGTTGCCCCGTAGTGACCCTGTAGTAGAGCGGAGCTTCACTACAGGGCTCCTTACAGGGTTGCTTTTTTCTCTTGGTCGGGTATAATGGCGCCCATGTTGTCACTTAAAGTAGAAGCACGTACACCCGAGAAAAAGACCTCACTTGTCCGCAAGGAGGGGAGGGTTCCCGCTGTTTGCTACGGACCCAAGTACCCCTCGGTGGCATTTTCCGTTGCACAGGGAGATTTTGCAAAGATCTGGAAGAATGCCGGGGAGTCTACGGTCGTGGTCCTTGAGACTCCTTCCGGCAAGGTCAATACGCTCATCCATGAGGTGCAGCTTGATCCCGTGAAGCATATTCCCATGCATGTTGATTTCTATGCGGTTGAGGCTGGCAAAGAAGTGGAGGTTCATGTCCCGCTCGTGTTTGAGGGTGTTGCCCCTGCGGTCAAGGAGTTGGGCGGCATTCTCGTGAAGGTGCTCCACGAGATCGAAGTGAAAGCAACCCCTGACAAGTTGCCTCACGAGATCGTGGTGGATGTATCGGTACTTACGGGCTTGCAGGATCAGATCCTCATCAAAGATATTAAACTTCCCTCCGGTGTTCACGCGGTCACTCACGAGACAGAGGTTGTCGCCTCGATTGCTCAGGCGGTTGAGGAGAAAGAAGAGGAAGCAGCTCCGGTTGACCTTTCGGCAATTGAGGTTGAAAAGAAGG
>MHUS01000030.1 GCA_001823505.1 Candidatus Yonathbacteria bacterium RIFCSPHIGHO2_01_FULL_51_10
CGGGAGCAGCCACTACGACGTATACTGAAAAGGACACCACGGACGACGGTCTCAAGGACACGCAGGCCCTCGTGGGTCTCAAGGGGACACTCACCGGAGTCTTAGTATCATCAATTGACCTCGCTCCGGCGCTTGCCAAAACAGCACTTGTCGGTACGGGCTATGACCCTGCAGCTCACAGCACCCTTATATCTATTGATCATCCGGAAACACTCACCATCACCCCAAAGGACAGCAGCATTCCGACGGGGGACACGGTAAATGAGTTTCATTTTACGGTTTCGGGGTCAGCACGTTTCTTATGGAAGGTTGATGCGGAGGCGCTTCCCGCACGTCTTGCCGGAATGTCCTTGAAAGACTTTACCTCGTTCATTTCAGGAAGCTATCCTTCCATTGGGCGTGCCGAAGCACACCGGTGGCCATTTTGGGCGTTTTGGATGGGGACATTCCCGACCGACCCCGCCCATATTGGCATTACGGTCACGCCTCCGGCAGAAAGCGAGGGTTGACCCCGTAGTGAAAAGTGGTGTTACTCCACTTTCTACTACAGGGTTGACCAAAAATCGAACGTCTGCTATTCTACAAAAGACCTCATCAAATGTCAGATCAAGAGAAAGAAGCCATCGTGTCAGGCATCGTGACCGAAGCATTACCCAATGCGATGTTTCGCGTCGAGCTCGAGACCGGTGAAATACTCGTTGCGTACCTTGCAGGCAAGATGCGGATACACCGCATCAAGGTTTTGATCGGTGACAAAGTCATGGTGAAGCTCGATCCCTATGGGGGGAAAGGAAGGGTTGTCAAACGAATGTAAGTGCGCTATACTAGCCCCCATCGTGTCTGCTCTCAATTTAAGGGCAGAAGCGTTTTTTGTTTTGTTGAAGCCGTAATAAGTCTACACCCAAACCATGCGCGTCCGTGCATCCGTCAAAAAAATTTGTACAAAATGTAAATCCGTCCGTCGCAAGGGGCGTCTCTTTATGATTTGTGAGAATCCGCGCCACAAACAGCGACAAGGGTAATCGTTCAATAGTATCGTCATTATGCGTATTTTAGGTATCACTATTCCAGAAAACAAACGTATCGAGATCGGTCTCACCGCCGTGTACGGTATCGGCCGTGTCCGCGCCCATCAGATCCTTGACGAAGCGAAAGTGGAATACGGAACCAAGTCAAAGGATCTCGATGGAGAGCAGGAAAATCGCATCAGAAAGATCATTGAAGGATTTCGCGTCGAGGGAGACCTCCGTCGCGAAATTGCCGCCAACATAAAGCGTCTCAAAGATATCAAGTCGCTTCGCGGATCCCGCCACACCAAGCACCTTCCGGTCCGCGGTCAGCGCACCAAGACCAACTCTCGTACGGTCCGCGGCAACGTGCGCAAGACGATGGGTTCAGGCCGCCGTAAGGTAGAGAAGACTTAATCTATTCATATGGGAAAGAAACGTATTGTAAAAAAGAGTGGACAGGGTGTTGACAGCGGGCGTGTCGCTCGTTCTCTGTCGCGTACCTCCCGAAAAAAGGTCACCGTGGGGCGTCTCTATGTTGAGGCTACGTATAACAATACGAAGCTCGTCCTTGCTGACCTTGGCGGCAATGCGCTTGCGTGGTCTTCCAGCGGTGCTTTGGGATTCAAAGGAGCAAAGAAGGGTACTCCGTTTGCAGCTGCAAAAGTAGGTGAGCTTATGGGCGAGAAGGCGGCTATCATCGGGCTCAAGGAGGCCGAAGTGATCGTTAAGGGTGTTGGCTCAGGGCGTGAGTCATCGATCCGCGCATTTTCATCAAAAGGGGTCGATATCAGCATGATCCGTGACGAGACGCCGGTCCCGCATAATGGACCGCGCCCCAAGAAGGAACGCCGCGTGTAAGCCTCACTTCATTTTCAACTATGATCACCGATAAAAAATGTAAAATCTGTCGCCGCGCCGGCGAGAAACTTTTCCTTAAAGGGGACAAGTGTTTTACGCCTAAGTGTGTTTTCGAGCGCAAGCCGTATCCGCCGGGGAAGCTCATGAGTGAGCGCAAGCATCGCTCGAACGTTTCGGAATACGGTATTCAGCTTCGCGAGAAGCAGAAGGTGCGCAACTCGTACCGCGTGAGCGAGACACAGTTCGCGCGCTATGTGAAAGGCGCAACCGCAAAAGGCGAGGGTAATCCCGCGCAGCACCTGTACGCAACACTCGAGCGTCGTTTGGACAACGTAGTGTTTCGCCTTGGTTTTGGCTCGGCACGCTCACTCACGCGCCAGCTGGTGTCGCATGGACACATCACGGTCAATGGCCGCAAGGTGACGATTCCTTCCTATGAAGTGAGCGAGGGGGATGTCATTGGCGTGCGCGAAGGGAGCCGCAAGAGCAAACTTTTCTCGGAGCTTTCTGAGAAACTCAAGACACATAAAGCCCCCGCATGGTGTCGTTTGGAGGTCGACAAGCTCGAGGGCACCGTGACTGCCGCCCCCAAGCTCGAAAAGCTTGAGATGCCGTACAATTTGACCTCGATCATCGAATTCTACAGCGCATAAAGGCTATTGCATATTTTTTAAAATTGTCGTATAATTTATAAACTATATTTACGCATCGATATGTCTGATCACACAATCATCCTTCCATCAAAGCCACGCATCATCTCTGAGGACACGTTCAAGGGTGTGTACGAGATTGACGGGCTTTCTCCGGGGTATGGTCACACCCTCGGCAACTCATTGCGCCGTATCGTTCTCTCATCGCTTCCCGGTGCCGCAATAACTTCGGTCAAGATCGAAGGCGTGCCCCATGAATTTTCAACACTTGATGGGGTGAAGGAGGATATCATCATGATCTTGCTTAACCTCAAAAAAGTTCGTTTTCACATGACCACTGACGAGCCCCAGCATGCGACGATCTCGGTAAAGGGAGTGAAGACCGTTACTGCCGCTGACATCAAGGTTCCCGGACAAGTTGAGATCTTGAACCCCGATCTTCACATTGCTGATGTGACCGGGAAGGGGATCACGCTTTCCATTGATATGGTCATTGAGCGCGGCATGGGATATGTCTCAAAAGAAGTGCACCAGAAAGAAAAAGTTGAGGTTGGCGTGATCGCGCTTGACGCGATATTCACTCCGATCCGTCGCGTGAACTACGAAGTAGAGAACATGCGCATTGGGGATCGTACTGATCACAACCGGTTGCGCCTCTTCATCGAGACCGACGGGACCCTCACCCCTCGCGAGGCTCTCGAGCGATCCATCTCCATCATGATCTCTCAGCTTAAGGCGATCGTCGGCTTTGTTGAGGAGGAGGTAAGCGCTTCTGCCGAGGAGTATGCTTCCGGTGAAGGTCATGCGGAGAAACAGGAGATCGATCAGGATGTGCTCAAGACACGAATTGAGGCGCTTGATCTTTCAACTCGCACATCAAATGCCCTTGCCGCGGCAAACATCCGCACTTTGGGCGGTCTTGCCCGCAAGAAGGAAGAGGATCTCCGCGAGATCGACGGCATGGGGGACAAGGGGATCGGTGAGATCCGAGACGTCTTGGCTGCCCACGGCATCACCCTCAAGTAATACACTGTTATGCGTCACCACAATAAAAACAAAAAATTCGGAAGGGAAATGGGCGTACGTGTTGCGCTCATGCGCTCCCTTGCTCGCGCACTCATCATCGAGGGCCGCATTACCACCACAGAGCCAAAGGCGAAAGCATTGCGGCCGTTCGTTGAACGTTTGGTCACCATTGGCCGCAACAATGACGTTGCCGCCCGTAGGCTTATTGCGGCTCGCTTGGGCGGCCGTGCACCTGAGGCAAAGAAGGTTGTGGACGAGATCGCACCCAAGTATGCAAGTCGCGCAGGCGGTTATACTCGCATCTTGAAGCATGCCCCCCGTCTCTCTGACGGTGCGGCTATGGCAACTATTGAATTCGTATGAGCAACACCATTCACACAATTGACGCAGCAGGAAAAAGTATTGGACGAGTCGCAACCGAAGCGGCCAGCGTTTTGATGGGCAAGAACACTACGCGTTTTGCGCGCCACATTGCGCCCGAGGTGAAGGTGACCATTGCCAACGCCGGGAAGCTCCACATTGAGGAAAACAAGCGTGACCAGAAGATCTACAAGACCTTCTCCGGGTACCCGGGTGGTCTCAAGGAGCACTCGATGTCCCATGTTGTGGCAAAGGGGGGCAATGCCTTGCTCTTGCAGCACGCCGTGAAAGGAATGCTTCCCAAAAACAAATTGCAGGATACAATGCTTAAGAATTTAATTATTACTGACTAGAACGCTATGGAGAAAGATTCAGCAACAAAAGAACGCGCACCAAAAAAGTCCCTCGGCGGCCGTTACCTCGAGGCTGTAGGACGCCGTAAGACCGCCGTGGCACGCGTGCGCATCTCTGAAGCGGCGAAGACCACCTTTGTGGTCAACGACCGTGCGCTTGAGGAGCTGTTTCCAACCGCAGAGCTTCAAAAGATCATCCGCGGACCTCTCACCGAGGCGGAGCTTCCCACGAAATTTCATGTGAGCGTCCATACGAACGGCGGCGGCGTCCACGCGCAAGCAGAAGCGATCCGCCACGGCCTCTCTCGTATTTTGGTTGCCCACGATGATGAGCTCCGCAAAAAACTCAAGAAACTCGGATTCCTCAAGCGCGACCCGCGCATGAAAGAGCGCCGCAAGTTCGGCCTCAAGAAGGCCCGCAAGGCACCGCAGTGGTCGAAGCGTTAGCTTCTCTCAATATTTGCCGCTTTTGGCTGGCTACTGTCGATACCTTTGTGCATACGACCGTACTCTTTTTGCATTTCCGGACGAACGCGTTACTATAGATTAACCTGTATACTCTATGAGCAACCAACATTCACCATCACCATTTCTTGACCCGGATATTTCGGGCGACGAGATAGAAAATCCTTCCGAAAATGACATTACGATCGAGGAGGATACGGAAAACACTGCCGCAGATGCCGCCGCAGCCCTCCGCAAGGTGAAAGAAAAACTTGCCACCTGCATCAAAGAAAAAGATGAGTACCTCCAAGGTTGGCAGCGTGCCCGAGCTGACTTTGCCAACGCGAAGCGCGAGGAAGACAGCCGCCGGACGGAGACCGTCAAGTTTGCCAAGGAATCCGTGTTTTTAGACATCCTCCCCGTACTCGACAGTTTCGCCGGCGCATTCGGCAACAAAGAGGCGTGGGAGAAGGTAGACGCAAATTGGCGCAAAGGGGTAGAATACATTCACAGCCAGCTCATCAATGCACTTGAGCAGAATGGCATCACCGAAATCGACCCCCTGGGCAAGCCGTTTGACCATCGGGAGCAGGTGTCCACAGAAATGGTTCCGACCGATGACCCCAAAGCGCAGGACACCGTGGTGGAAGTGATCCAAAAGGGTTATAAACTCCACGACAAGGTTATCCGTCCCGCACGCGTGAAGGTCGCGGTGCACGAGGGGAAGACGCAGAAGGAAGCATAAAGCGATTTCGTACATTCTTTCGCATTACCAAAATAATTTTAAATTTATTATGTCAAAAATTTTAGGTATTGACCTGGGTACAACGAATTCGGCGATGGCCATCATTGAGGGTGGTGCACCGCGTATCATCGAGAACACTGAAGGTGTACGCACCACGCCGTCTATCGTTGCGGTGGCGAAGAGCGGGGAGCGCCTCGTAGGCCTCCTTGCCAAG
>MHUS01000031.1 GCA_001823505.1 Candidatus Yonathbacteria bacterium RIFCSPHIGHO2_01_FULL_51_10
CAGTAGAGCGAGACAGATTTAAAAAATACAAACACCCTACTACTTCAGCACACCCCACATCCCTTGATCCTCTCCACCGCCCATGCTGAAGATCGCGACACCGCGAACGCCGAGCCTCTTCGCCAAATCAACTTTATCTTTGATCGCTTGCGCGTCACTCCATGTCATGTAGTTGAAAGGTTGCGTGGTATCCACCTGCGAACCGAGATTTTGCACGACGGTCGTAGAGGCCGTCGCCTGCTGGGTTTGCGTGGAGTTCTCCCCGCTCGGCGCTACTGCCGCAAGGACCTTGGGATCATAGATGAATCCCATCTCATTGGCACTGGTACGATGCGGAGTAATGCCCAACTGCGCGGCTATCTGCGTGGCATAGTTGGGATTAAACGCCCATAATACTTTGTACTGGAACCCCGCCCCCGCGAGTGGCGTGACCGTGTACTCGTAGCCATACGTCGGAATGCCGATGATGATCTTATTTCTTGAAATACTCTGCGCCGCCAAATTGACGATATTCTCAACCCAACCCGGATCGGCGACCGGTGCGTACGGTGCCGAGCGGGCGGCGTTGAGGCGCACATCTATCGTCCCCTGGTCATACGCCATGATCTCGACACGGTCGCAATATTTGTTCATCTCCGCATAATCATTGGCGTAGTCGGTAGCGTCGGCGGGAATGGTAGCGCCCGGACTAAAGCGATCTTCAAGCGGCATGCGCACCTCAACGGTACAGTAGACCAACTTGTCGCCCATGCGCTGATACAAACCCTTGAGGAACGTTGAGAAATAGTTTATCGTCTGCGCCTGTTTCGCCTCAAAGTCAATATCAATGCCGTCAAAGCCATTCTGCTTTACCGTGTTCGCGATCTCATCCTCAAGCGCGATGCGCTTCGTGGTATCGCTTAATACACTATGAATCGCGGCTCCATTCCCCCACATCACCGAGGGGATCACCTTGACCTTGTTTTGTTTCGCCGCCGCAATGAAGCTCGTCCACGGCTCCTCGCCAATGTGTGCCGTATCGGCAAGTTTGCCGCTCGTCGTAACCGAATAGCCAAACGGCATCACGCTCGTCAACTGAGAAAGGTGCGGGAGGATATCTTTCGTGCTTGATGCGGCTCGCCAATACGGCGCCCAGCCCGAGACCTCAAATGCGCCTGTCGCGCGGGCGGTGAGAGAACCACCGGCGATCGTAGCGGGCTGAGTGGTGGCAGAAGCGATCTGGAGTGCCGCCTGCGTCTTGGGTCCATAGATGCCATATCCGTCAACCGCAGCCCCCGCACAAATGATCTTTTTTGCACACTGAAACTTCTGGACTGCGGCTTGCGTGAGCGGGCCGAAGTAGCCGGTATTCTTGCCTGCGGCAAGATACCCCTTTGCAATGAGTGTGGTTTGAAGGGTCACCACATCACTCCCCGAGGATCCGAGCGAAAGCGAGCGTGCAGCCGCAAACGTAGCCATAGGCGCAAGAAAAAGCACCGAGAACAAAAATGGCAGCGTAATGATCAGAGTACGTTTCATAATGTATATCATAGCAGACGTACGGCACTTCTGCATGTTACAGAGGGAAAAAGGCTGCAGCCATCATGCTACAATGGAGGTATCTATGAACAAAGGTGTTTCGCTTTCTCTCCATACACCGCTTCACGAAGCGTTCCGCCTCAAGCCGGACCAATGGCGGGCATGCGAGCGCGCGGGGATCAAGACGCTCCGCGACCTGCTCTTTCATTTCCCAAGCCGCTATGAAGCGGCCGAAGAAGCGGGTACCTTAACCGATATGCACACCGGAGATCACGTGACAGTGATCGGCAAGGTGAAAAGTGCCGCGACACGCAAGGCGTATCGCAAGAAGATCCCGCTCGCGGAGGCGTCCCTGTCCACCGAGCACGGCACCATGCACGCAGTGTGGTTCCATCAACCCTACATCGCCCGCAAACTCGTCGTGGGAACATTCGTCAAACTCTCCGGCAAAATAGCCGAGCGCAACGGCAAGCAGTACCTTGCCAATCCCGACGTGGAAGAAGCACCCGTCATCCCCGAAGGGATCTTTGCGAAGTCATCCGAGAAGGAGAATCAAAATGAAACCTTGACCGCGATCTATCCGGAATCAGCCGGCATCTCATCACTATGGCTGCGTCATCACATCAAAACACTCCTTGCAGGAGATCTGCTTGCAGAGCTTGCCGACCCGATTCCCGACGACATCCGCGAGCGTTACCACCTGCCCGCACTCGCGGCGGCGCTGGTTTTTATCCACGCGCCGCGCCGTGAAGCGGATGCTCTTGCTGCCCGCAAACGCTTTGCATTTGAAGAAGTGTTCTTCATCCAGCTGGCGCGCCTGCGTGACCGTGCGCGCTACACCGAAAGCACGTCCTTTGCGATAGACATCCCAGAGTCTCTCATTGACCAATTCACCGCGCGCTTCCCCTTCTCGTTCACCAACGCACAAAAAAATACGCTGGCCACGATCGTGGACGACCTCACCAAGCAAACCCCCATGCTTCGACTCCTCGAGGGTGACGTGGGCTCGGGCAAGACCGCCGTCGCGGCCACCGCGGCATATGGTGTGACCTTGGGGCATCCCAAAGACAACAAATTTGCCAAGCTCCAGGTGGCGTACATGGCGCCCACGGAGATCCTTGCGCGGCAGCACTTTGAAGGATTCATCCGCCTCTTTGAAGGCACGGCAACGCCGTTGGCTTTGATCACTGGAAGTGAGTGTCGCAAGTTCCCTTCCAAAACAAATCCCAAAGAATCGACCAAGATCTCGCGCGCGCAACTCTTGCGGTGGATCGCGTCAGGCGAGATCCCCATCGTCATTGGTACCCACGCCATCACCAGCGAAAAAGTTGCTTTCAAGAACCTGGCACTCGTCATGATCGACGAACAGCACCGCTTCGGCACGCGCCAGCGCGCCAAACTCACGCGCAAGAACGATGCGACCCCACACCTCCTCTCCATGACCGCCACTCCGATACCGCGAACACTTGCCTTGACCCTCTACGGCGACCTCGACCTCTCCGTGATCGACGAGATGCCGCCCGGACGCAAGCCGGTCGCGACCGAGATTGTGCCCCCGCGTGCACGTACCGCGATGTACGAAAAGATCCGCAAAGAAATTATTTCCGGACGGCAAGCATACGTCATCTGCCCGCGTATCAACGAACCCGACCCAGACAAAGCCTCCGCCGTCATCGCGAAGTCGGTCAAAGAAGAAGCGGCGCGCCTCAAGCGCGAGATCTTTCCGGAGTATGAGATCGGCGTTCTCCACGGCGCACTACGGCCGAAAGAAAAAGAAGACGTGATGGCGGCATTCGAAGACGGCGATATAAACATCCTCGTCGCAACATCCGTCGTGGAAGTGGGGGTCAACGTCCCCAACGCAACGCTGATCGTGATCGAGGGTGCGGAGCGCTTCGGCTTGGCTCAACTCCACCAGCTCCGCGGCCGCGTCTTACGCAGTACGCACCAAGCACACTGTTTTCTTCTTACCGAAAGCTCATCAGCGCATGTGCTTGAGCGATTAAAAGCGCTTGAGCGCGCCACGACCGGATTCGCCTTGGCGGAGCTTGACCTCTCACTCCGCGGGACGGGGGAGCTTTCCGGAGAACGGCAGTCAGGGATCTCCGACATCGGTATGGAAGCGATCAAGAATATCAAACTCGTTGAAGCGGCGCGCATCGAGGCGGCGAAGCTCGTCGCACGTGATCCCGAACTCACCTTCTCCTCCGCGCTCCTTGATCGCGTGAACGCCATCGGCTCACATTTGCATTTTGAGTAGTGATTTTTATGCAAGAAAAGCCGCGCACGTACCGTGCGCGGCTTTTCCGATTCCCCTGCAAGAATCTCCTTGGCTTTTTGCGTGTCTGTAATTTAAAATTTAAAAGCCTGGACGCATCCTACCATGCAGGTCAAGAAAGGTGTGGATAAATGGCACGCCCATGCACATTGAACTCCGCGTTTCCCCACTCTCATATTTTTATACAAACCCCACCCAAAATGGCCTCCGCAAAAGAAACTGCCTCACCTGCTTTGTAAGGATACTTTTACTCATACAAAATCATGGAAATAATTTTCTCTTACCGCGCAACGCACGGCGCAGTGCGGAGAATTCAAGTGAAATGTGTTCCGCACGCTTTTTGGTGCCCCGCAGCGAGCCACGACTCGAATTTGTGGTGGGAAATCTGCCATAGCGACCCGTTCCCCAGCTCACCGGAGTGGACAACGCTCTGACATCGGAAAATTCTTCGCGTTTCTCAAGAATCATTACGAGCACGAGGTCAAGCAATCACGAGATTGTGCGCACTGATGATCTGAATTGCACTCACGTGAGTATGATGTAGGGTTGGTGCGGGACAATGTCCCCCATTAGTCACTAACTTGTACCCTATGCCTGATTCTTCCTACTTAGATGTTGATGTCTCACTGACGCAATTCGTTGCACGGCTCTGCCCTAATCTCTCCGCGCCAGAGCAAGCGGAGGCCGTAGAAAACCTCCGACAGTACTTGAAGGTCATTGAGCGGATTCATGCCCGCTTGACCATTGAGGAGGAGGTGCGACAGGCACTGCGCTCTACAGCAAAAGTTCGAGTCCTGTAGGAGTTGCGCGCATTTTTGCAGTTCACACACATGAGCATTAAAAGAAAACGTCGTATTTGCAACGTTTTTTGACGGCGTGAAAAAGTGCCTGTATGGCATATTATGGTGCATCCGCCAGGACTCGAACCTGGAACCGGTCGTGTATAAGACGACTGCTCTACCATTGAGCTACGCTCGCCAGCACCGGCCTTATTTTCCGACGTCTCATAGTAATTGTCAATTGAGAGGGGCGGAACCCCGACTTCTTTGCATCAAATCTCAAAGCAGTGCGTCGGGGCTACGCCGTACCAGCTATACGCGCAAACTCGTCGCGCTCGATTGTTTCTTTTTCTATCAGTATGCGGGCTATTTCATCGAGCTTGGCTCTGCGCTCTTTCAAAACTTTGCTGGCACGCGCAAAAGCTTTTTTCATAAACGAGCTTACCTCTCTATCTATGGTGGCTGCAGTCTCTTCAGAAAAATTGCGCTCCACCCCAATCTCTTTGCCCAAAAATACGAGCTCCGAATGATCTCCAAAAGTCATTGGCCCCAGTTTTTTACTCATACCATAGCGCTGAACAAGATCACGTGCGATGGCTGTTGCCTTACGCAAATCGTCCGCCGCGCCGGTAGTCAGCTCGCCAAATACTACCTCTTCGGCCGCATACCCACCCAGCGAAACCGCCAACTCGTCCATAAAATGAGATCTGGAATACAAGTGCCTGTCATAGGTCGGGAGCTTCAGAGTATATCCAAGCGCGCGCCCACGAGAAATTACAGATATTTTGTGCACAGGGTCAGCATTGGGAAGAGACGCCGCCACCAGCGCGTGCCCAGCTTCGTGATATGCAGAAATTTTCTTCTCCTCCGCATTAATAACGTGGCTCTTGCGCTCTGGGCCCAAAAGCACCTTGTCTATAGATTGCAATAGATCTGCTTCGTGCACCTCTTTTTTATTGCCACGCGCAG
>MHUS01000032.1 GCA_001823505.1 Candidatus Yonathbacteria bacterium RIFCSPHIGHO2_01_FULL_51_10
TCAATAAAAAGACCTACTCTCTGATAGGCACCCGCACCAAGAAAACCTATCGTCTGGGGGATAAGATCAAAGTGAAAGTCCTCCGCGTCAACCCCGAGACCCGCCTCATCGACTACGGGCTGGCCCCGTAGTAGAAGTTGGCATAGCCCCTACGCAGAACGGCAAGCCGTCATGATGCCAACTTTCACTACAGGGCTGGCGTAAGAAAAATTGGAAAACCCGCACGACGACGTCGTGCGGGTTTTTGTAATACCTGCTTCTGTTCAGGGTGAGGCATCTCATTCCTTAGGTATGTTGTCGGGCTTGCAGCCGTTTGGACACGTTTGCCCAACCCCACTCACATAATTCCGCCGTTCACTGATCGGAGTTTCTGTCTTGTAGAGAGTTGGAGCACCACACAAGACGCAAAGATCATGCCCGTCCGAAGAAACAAAGTCCGGATTGTGATGTGAACCCGCCTTAACCATCTGATCTACCATGTTCAACCCTCCTGTTTCAGTAAGTGATCACTGATTAGCACTCTACCACTTCCCCATGTTTTTACAAGAATATACGAGCGTAGTATTTACCAGATTACACCACACGCAAATCTTCCCGAGGGCTCACCTCAGGAGCCCATCTTTTCCAAGGACTCCCCTTGGAAACCATCACCTGTATATGGAAGTTAGGACGACGCAGAACCAGAGCTTCTTGTTGCTTGCGATATGCCACGAAGGTATGGTAGGGTCATTTCAGTACATACTTCACCAAGGAGACCTCTGATGCACGCGTATGCGCTAAAGCTGATTCCCCCTGAAGACCACGCTCTTTTTACAGACCTCACACGAGTCGTCAGAGCAATTCCCGATGCCAATATTGGGATCTATGACAATCGTGACGTGCCGATACATTGCCATGTTTTGACTCGCGCTCTGAATTCCGTATTCCCCATGCTTGAGGTTCGTGACGGTTTCGTAAGTGGTGCACACTACGAACATTCATGGCTGGTAACTTCCAGCGGTCATATTATCGACCCTTGCCCCATTGCAATGATTGGTGGCCCGATAATGGTTGATGGCGACATTCCTCTCTGGCAAACATTCTACAGTTCTGAATGCTGCTTTCTTCACCATCACACTGATCCGTTTGTTTCGTGGGTCAACAATCTCACCAAAGTGGTGGTTGAGGCCCATGAACAACTCAGAAAGACCGGGGCCATAAACTGACCTGAAATCGCAATTTGAAAGCCCCGCAAGTTTGCGGGGCTTTTGTTTCAAAAAACTTAACTTTTTTCACCAAATTAAACCACACGCAAATCTTCCCGAGGACTCTCCTCGGGAGTTCACTTGGGACTCTTCCCTATCCCATTAACTCCAATGATAAAATAGATTTTTGGCATGGATTAAGAAGAACAGTCGGCTAAATACTCCATCGCTTTCTCTTTTTCCTCTACCACGATCTTGTGAGTATGCCCGAAATAATCCAGAATCAATTTTCTTTCTTGCGCAGTAACATCGCTAAAATTAGCGTAAGCTACCGAATCATCAATCGCAATGATCTTGTGATCACCATCTTCTCGATTCAACATACCCACAACTTCTACTTCTATTTTGTCACCTGTGCGGTATTGCTTGTTTGAAAAAATAATTACATCAACGTTATCTTTTTCCGTTTTATTGATAGCATTTTCAATATATCCATAACAAACAGGCATCACCCCGTCATTAACGGGGATTTTCTCTTTGATCGACCCATAGTCCTTAAAGCCGTTTTTATCATAGGACATATGTATCCGCCTATCTGACCCTTTCGGTATTTCAATTATTGCTTTTATTTGCATGGATAATACTACGGTTCCACAATTTTCTTATAGCCTACATAGGTTCAACCTCTGTGGTCATCACCCCGGGTGATTCACTTATGGCGTGACCACGTCCTCCATCTCTAACTTCTTTGTGTTTATGATTTTTTTTATTTGAGAAAGAAGCCATGATGGTGTATCGACTTCGATGTACCCAAAATTATAAACAAGTCTAAATACTGATTCATCTTCACATGTTGCTCTCCCTCGATGATCTATATTTAGATATCTAAAAGTTTGCTCAAAAAAATAATATAAACACTCGGTATCTTCTACATAATTAAACTTTACCCCGTCACCTTTTTCAAGAGAATTTGTAGTGTTGATATAAGAATTTTTTGAATTTAAATAACCAGAGGACATCGTCCCATTCTTATCTTGAATTATTAGATAAGAATTCATCATATCAATTTCATCGTTTAAAAGTTTCGTCTGTTGTAAATAATAAAGCAGCCAACGATACTGTATTAACCCAAATTTCTCTTGTAATATTTTTCTTGTTTCATCATCTATATTAGAAGCGATGAATAATTCTGGTAAGTTTTCAACGGAATCATTCTGAATAAGATTCCTTTTATTGTTTGAATTACTTATAAAAATATCTTGATTAGTAAGTATCTCTTTATAAAGTGACTGGACTGCGGCTTTTTGTTGAATATTTTTTTGATAATATGGAACATATAAAGCAATAAAAATAGAAGTGAGGATCGAAAAAATTCCAATCAGTAAGCCTGTTTGGGTTTTAAGGTTAAATAAAAATTTTTTATAGTAACTAAATTCCACCAGTGCTTTCTCGGTTGCTCTATAAAAATTGAGTGAATAAGTACCTCGATGTCCAATTCTATCTTGTGGTACCTCTTCGACATAACCCATTGCCACTAAATTTTCTACAGCCCTTCTATCTTGTTGTGCTATTCCATTAATAAAATCAGCTGGTGACACCAAGCCATCCTTGCGTTTTATAAGCTCCTTAAGTATTAATTTTTCTTTTCTGTTCATTTTTTATAAATTTATTAACCTGCACAAATTCAACCTATGTAGCTATTTTACTTCGCAATCGCCGCGGCTTCGTCGAATTTGATGGAGAGGAGTTTGGAGACGGCGTCCGAGCTCATGGTCACGCCGTAAAGGATGCCCGCGCGCGACATGGTCTCACGGTTGTGGGTGACGACAATAAGCTGTGAGTAACGCGAGAGGTTATCGAGCATGTCGCCGTACTTGCGTGAGTTGGCCTCGTCGAGCGCGGCATCGGTCTCGTCAAGCACGAGGAACGGCGGCGGATTGACCTGCGAGACGGCGAAGAGCAGCGCAATAGACGTGAGTGCACGCTCCCCGCCTGAAAGCACCTCAAGCCCGCGAATCTTCTTGTGTGGAAGGGACACATTGATATCTATCCCCGCCTCTTCATCCTCTTCCTCGGGCGGTACCGCGTCCTCATCAAGACCGGTGAGATCATCGCTTTCCTTGCGCTTTCTCTGCGGGATCACCACCTGCAGCGACGCCGCCCCGCCGCCAAACATAAGTATGAAAAATTCCTGGAATTGCTTGTTGATCTTGGTGATGCCGATCTTGAATTCCTGATCGAGCTTCTCCGAAAGCTCACGAATAAGATCGCGCAGCGACGTCGCACTCTGCCGGAGGTCGAGCAGCTCGCGCTCAAGGAACGCGTCGCGAGAGACCGCGTCGTCGTATTCTTTCATTACCTCTTCGCTTCCTCCGGCACCCATGTCCTCAAGGCGGATCTTGATGCGCTCTATCTTGCGGCGACGACCCTCCTGCATATCGCGCGGCTCATGCATTGCGTCGGCAGGAAGCGTAAATTGTTCATATTCTCTGATGGGCATCCCGACGAGCGCGATCCCTTCGCGGATCTCTTCCTCAAAGTGCCGCATGTCCACATCAAGCCGCTCCTCGCGGAGGCGTACGCTCTCAAGCTTAGAGAGAAGCTCGCTGCGCTCCGCGCGAATCTGATAGATGGAGCGCTCCGCGTCGCGCGAGCGATTTTTTTCATTCTCAATGGTCTTTTTAAATACTTCGAGTTGTGCTGCCGCTTCCCTTTCGTGCGATGCCGCTTCCTCTGCCTTGCCGGAGAGGGTCTCTCGTTCTTGTTTGAGCGCGTTGATCCGCCCCTTTGCCTCCTCTACCGCACCGGCATCCGGCCGAGAACCCGAGAAGAGTCCCTGGGTGAACTGCCTGATCGTCTGGAGCGCCGAGCGAACCGCGCGCCGGATCCCGTCCAGATCCCCTACCTGCTCCGCGGACTCAAGCTCACTAAGCGGCCCCGCAAGCGCCGCCTCGATCTCCTTGGCGGGGACCATGCGGCCTTCTTTGCCCGCGCGCGCCTCTTCCTCCGCGAGGCGGCGCTCCTCGTACTCGATCCCGCCTTCCACGCGGCCGAGCGAGCGCGCAAGCTCGTCTTTGATCCTTCGTGCGTCACCGAGCGCCTGCTCAAGGGCATGGAGTTTCGCCATCTGCTCCGGATCGTTCCCGTCTTGCTTGCCCATCGCGCTCTCTGCCTCAGCGTGCGCGCGGCCAAGCTCCGCGAGTCGCGCCGAGGGGCCGCTCTTGTCCTGCGCCACCGAATTACTCTCCGTCGCAAGATAGGTGTCTTCCCTTTTAAGGTACTCTCGATACAGCTCCGCGAGCTCGTCGCGCAATGCGCGTGCCTGCTCAACCTTCTCCACCTGCTTTTTTAAAAATTTGATATGTGGCGCGATCTCTTTGCGCAGGGCATCCACCTGCGCGATATTCTCGTCGGTCTTCTCAAGCTTGCGCTCGCTCTCACTGATCTTCCATTGATAGATCTTGAGGCCCAACGCGTCCTCGATCATCGCACGACGTTCTTTGATGGAGGCATTGAGGATCCGATCCGCCTCGCCTTGTGAAATGATATGGTGTCCCGACGCACCGATGTGCACCGAAGAGAGCAGCTCAATGATGTCTTTGAGGCGTACTGCACTGCCGTTGATAAAATATTCGCCGACACCGTCACGGTGCACTTCGCGCGACAATACCACTTCATCAAAATCGAGATTGAGCGTGCGGTTGGTGTTATCAAACACAATGGACACGCTGGCGCGATTCTGCCGCGGTGCCGTGCGTGAGCCGTTAAAAATGAGGTCCTCGCCGCGCTTGCCGCGCATGGACTTGAGCGACTGCTCGCCCAACACGAAGCGCATCGCTTCAACGACGTTTGACTTGCCGGAGCCGTTGGGCCCCACGACCGCCGTGATCGGCGCATCAAAAAAGAGCTCTGTCTTTTTGGCAAATGATTTGAATCCTGATATCTCGAGCCGTTTGAGCCGCATATAATAGCAAAAGCCGCGGAAGCCCGCCGTATTCATTGCGCCGAGGGTCTCCGTGGATACGTTTATTCTACCACAATTTCTTCCCAGCCTTTCTTCTTGAGGGCGAGTGCCGCGGCCTGCTGCTCGGCTTCTTGTTTTGAATTTCCCTCACCCT
>MHUS01000033.1 GCA_001823505.1 Candidatus Yonathbacteria bacterium RIFCSPHIGHO2_01_FULL_51_10
CGTCTCATACTGCACATCAATCTGCCTGAAAACATGTCTTCCTTTGTGGTAATGCACGTCTCTCAAGACCGAATGATATCCTTTCCTTGCCAGCAGCATCTCAAGCCAGAGTTCAAACTGCGTGCCTTTCGCCTGTTCCGGAGTCATCATCCCTTCCTTTAATCAGAATCAGCTATAAAAGAGGAAGGTGTATAGGAGAGGACAACAGAGGTCATCCCAGCCGATATGTCCTTCCCTTTCTAACGATCTCTACGGGGACATCAAGTTTTGAAGCAAGCGTACGCTGCATCCATTCGCTCGGCTCCGTGTCGCCATGCACGACAAAGACTCCCTTTCGCGGCCGTACGTGATTCACGACATGATTAACACAGTCGTTGCCATCCGCATGCGCTCCATAACTTCTAATGCGCACGACTTCCGCCCTTCGTGTGTACGTTTTCCCTTCAATCTCAATCTCGCCCCTGAGATCTTCAAGCTGCGCCCCGGTGCA
Source organism: Candidatus Yonathbacteria bacterium RIFCSPHIGHO2_01_FULL_51_10 (assembly GCA_001823505.1). Taxonomy (GTDB): domain Bacteria; phylum Patescibacteriota; class Minisyncoccia; order Phycocordibacterales; family UBA1539_B; genus 2-01-FULL-51-10. The sequence continues at coordinate 491 of MHUS01000033.1, forward strand.
TCCCGGCTTTTGATAGCCGGTTATAACAAGAAGGCTATTGGAATCGCTCACATGGTTTGCAAGATGTCTTACTATTCTTCCCATTGACCACATTCCGGATGCTGAGATGATAACATAGGGCCCTCGCAGCTTATCGAGAGCGACTGAGTCTTTTCTGTCGCGCACGATTCTCAAGTTTGGAAATTTGAATGGATTTTCCTGCCGATTCCGGAAATCCCTCTGCGCGCTATCGCTCAGGCATTCAAGATGCTTCATAATCACGGGGTTGAGCTTCGCAGCCCCTGGACTATCGAGATAAATCACAAGGTCGCGCGGAAGTTTGCCTCTCTTGTAGCTCCAGAACAGGTCCGATAGTATGGCATGTGTTCGCATGATCGAGAACGCGCCAATAAGAATTCGCTTCCCGTCTCGACAGCCTCTAAACACAAGCTCTTCAAGATCTTCTCTTGATTTATGCCTGTCCGCGTGCTGTTTTCCGCCGTACGTTGCTTCAATTAAGCAGTAATCGATAGCCCCAAATTCCGTGTGTGGTTTTCTAAGAAGAGGCACTTCACAATCGCTTCTTCCCAGATCGACGCACGTTAAAACCTTAATTTTTGAATCACCGACCATAACCTCATAGAGAACTTGTGATGACCCTATGATATGCCCCGCATCATAGAGGGTTGCTATGAATCCTCGTTGCTCTCCATTTGGAATAAACGGGGTTTCATATCTCATACCCTGGAAATTTTCCATTATTTGCCGAGCGTGTTTTTGAAGGAATGCCGGCTTTTCCCGCCCAGGGTAAGCGTTTGCCCGCGGTTTCCTAAATGCATCGCCTTCCCCAATCCGTTCTGCCGCCTTTGCTATCCATTGCTGCTGAGCTTGGTACGTAAGCTGCTGTTCAACAATCGCTTTCGTCGCGGTATGACCAAAAAACGGCCCTCGATATCCATTGAGAGGTAGCTTTCCGACATCCCCGATATGGTCAAAATGCCCATGAGAAAGAACTACAGAATCAAGGTTATCAACGCGAAATGGCAGATCCCTTCCAAGTCTAACTTCTTCATCTTCCATCACATTGCCGCAATCATGAAGCACTTTCTCTGTTGTCAAGTCCGGATGGACGAGCAGAAAGACATGCTTTGATCCGGCAAGAACGCCGTCTATTCCACCATATCCTTGATAGTAAAGCCCCGGTTGCACGTTAGAGACAAGTGCTCGTCGCTTTATAAATTCATAAGCGAGCGCACGGTAGGGAGAGCAGTTAATGTGAGGTCTACATGCGCTTTTCCATTTGTTTATTAGCACTGCATTCTACCCCTTAAAATTCCGAGTGGGTTAGCCACCAATAAGTGACGGATGTAGAAAATTAATACGTTACTCAGATAATATTTTAAAAGGATCTGTACTTAGAAAGTGAGATGAAAAGCTGGGATCCTGCCAGATCGGTTCGATTGAACGCAGCCCTTGATAGTCTGGCTGCAATGATGAGAGAAGGTATAATTGCTCCCGTGATTAGCCCCAAGACGTTATGCGAGCTGGGCGCTGAATTTACTGATCTGTACCATGCAGCATTCCAACGGAGTGATAGGCCCGCGTGGGCACGCCAGAGCTTTGCTGCAACGCAGGATGATGATTCGGGCTTTGATGCCCTGTGCGCTGAATTAAGCGCGAGATGTGGCTTTCCGGTTGAAAACCGCAAAAAGATTATGCCTTTGTATCAAACGCATAGCCGTTCTGAAGGCAGGCATATTAAAGAGTTGATGCAACAATATGAACAAGGCGCGATTTCCCGGGGGGATGCGCTCCGGCAGCTTTCGGATCAGCAGATATCCCTGTCTGCAAGCCAGGAAAGAAGATATTTCCCCCAAACGCAACGATCACCAAGTGCTGTTCAGGATTTGGAACGACGGATTCAGCGGCTTAAACGATCATTGGAGTTCGCGACACCGTATCAGGATTGTGAGAAGGGATTTCTGTTTGAGGGAGCTGTTGGATGCTTTCTTGTTCACAAGTACGGACGAGATCATGTTGCACCGCAAAGGAGGATGATCGTTCAGTACCATGATCTTAAGGGCAAAGCTCATCGCGAGGTATTTTCAGACTTTATTGTGGATGGAACAATCATTGAGGTGAAGTGGAGGAATTCTCTGGAGAACATTCTTAATTCAGTGCTCCCCCAGCTCTCTGCATATACCGACATCCATGGGGTTACGCCATCCGCGATGGTTGTTTCTAAAGAGACCAACCATGAGCTCAAGGCAATGCTGGGTAGAAATGTTTCATTTACTGACGAAACCCGGCGTATGGGTATTGAAAATTTATTCGGCAAACCGCTCAGTATTAACTATCTCCTTTTTGAAGACCTTATATGGCAGGATGAAGAATCGGGCACGTTTACAGCATTAATGCAAGAGATAGACGCTCTTGTGCAGAAAGGGGATCATGTTCGCATGAGTGAGTACAGCGCAGCGCTGCGGCAGATCTATCTTCAGGGCCATTCCATTGAATCAAAGGTGAAGGAACTCACGAGGATTATGAGTGAACAAGCACCCCTGCCTGCGCATCGGCTGGCTGAACAATTTGGGCCCATCACTCTTTCAGCGCAGGAGTCAGCAGATTATAAAAGACGTACTTCTATCATCATGAAGAGCGCTCGGTCAAGGATGAACGGTTTATTGGCCAGGGTATATCATGAATACACCGGTGTTCGGATCCGGAAGCTCGACCATGCTGCAATCCAATGTTTAATGAGTGCTTCCGACGAGGATCTCGGGAATGCTTTAAAAAAGGTTTATGAGCGTAATGATGGCCATGAGCCAAGTGTAAATATCAACAAGAGGCCCTACGTCAAAGATTTCATCACGGCACATGAGGACGCATATAAGAGACATATTCAGGAGATAACGAGGAAGTTGTCATCAGTAATTGGTGTGCTGCAAGGAGTTAATAATGAACAAATCGAAATGATGCGGGATTCTCTAGCTGATTTCCGTACTAGCGTAAATGTCATTTACTCGAGTTTGCAACAGAATAATCTCATCGATATGGGCCGGGAGGATTTTAAAGTTGATTGGAGGCTTATAGGCGAAGAATGTGAGCGCACCGCTCAGAAAGTGATTCAATACATAAAGGAGTACGACTCGCTGCTCGTATCACGTGTGGAACTGCTCAACCAGGAAGGTAACACGCGGTTTTTGAGAATCAACCGTAGTCACCGACTAGATTTAATGGAAGGTCTTGAAACGTCTGTCAATCAGTGTCAGGACGCATTGAATACATTAAAAAGGTATCTAAGTGATCAGCGTTGTCAGCAAATATTTGATAGGGCGGCGCAGATGGTGGATAGGCGTGAATTTCAGGGGCCGTCGAGTGTAAGGCGGATAGTCAACCAATTGAGTAGTTCAGCTCGTCTCGCTGCTGTAGGAACCGTTCCCCGGTTATACGAAGCGATCGCAAGTGGGGCGCGTGCTTTAATGTCAATTTGTCCCCCTCAGGCAGATTTGATGTTTGGGGTAATCCGTAGATTTGGTGCAATCTATGCAGTTAGTGGAAATTCTCGAAGCATGCTCTGTTGTGAGGCGGATGAAGTTTTTACGCCGATTCAGGTGCACATATTAAACATGCAAAAAATGCATGAAATGGATGGCTATCTCATGATATACTTACCTGACATTTCATTCTATCCACACTTCTTGAGAGGATACCTTGATCAGGAATTAAAAGAACCTCCCATGAGAATCGACTGCCCGCATGATTCTGTGAGAGGTACATTCATGTCTGCGGACATCAACGCCCTCTTTCAAGAAACGATAGCTGACCTGGATACTCGTTCTGTTGGGTATGTCGTCGAGATATTGAGCGGTAAGTGTTATTTCTTAAACGCATATTTGAGTTTTAAAGCGTGTGAGATCAAGCATCAAAATAATATTATCACCTTACCAAAAGACATGGAGTCCCTTTTAGGCATTATGAGAAAATTAGTTGCAGTCGGAGTGCCCTCTGCACGAATGATTCTTGATCACTATCATAGGATCGTATATGATGCCGGGGTCTTAGCAATGTATAGTGAAACTGCTGCTGCCGAATATTTACGCGGTGTTCACCTTGAGACAGATCATGATCCATTGAAGCTGCATGGACACTTGGTAACTGCTATGAAGGCCGACGTTGAACGATTTGTAAATCTGGCGGTGAAATTAGGTATCAAGTTTTAGGGAATCACTCAGATTATCCGATACAACAACAATCCTTAAATATCTCACGTGCATTCCCTTCGGATATGAGCGCCACGCCAAGCTTATCTACCCGTATGAACAACCGCATAGATGATTTTTTCATGACGGGCCTTAATTTCGTCGGTGTTTTAGGTGATGATCTGTATCATCTTATCTTAGAGGGGCGTAAGAAAGCAGCACCGTATGTTGCATGTGCAGCCGGTGAGTATGAAACGATTGATGCCGCAGTGAGAGAGGCAATGCAGGATTCTGAACTTAGGACTTTGGCGCATGTCGTCGCTGATAATGCCCATAAGGGAAAGGAGGCGTTACGCTATGCGCTCCATTGCACTCGTGACGCGTACACATCGGGATTGGAAAGTCTGGCAACGACAAATCCAAGAGTTGCCGGATGGTGGCAGGGCCTTGTTAATTCTCAGCTCGGAACGAAGACAAATTATAGGCCTGATTGTGACGAGTACACGCATGCGATGACTCAGGGAAAGATTGTTGGC
>MHUS01000034.1 GCA_001823505.1 Candidatus Yonathbacteria bacterium RIFCSPHIGHO2_01_FULL_51_10
CAGCTCGGAACGAAGACAAATTATAGGCCTGATTGTGACGAGTACACGCATGCGATGACTCAGGGAAAGATTGTTGGCTTCGGTATGAACATAGCGTCGTTAGGATATGTGAGGAGGTTTGTCTTGGCACGAGTGATTGCGGCGATTCCCCTTTTAACACGGGGACCAAAGTATTTTGCAGGCGCGCTGCATCGTGCAGTTGAAGAGACGCGCGAGTGGAATGCAAAGGCTCCTGAGAGACGGCAGGACTAGATGCTTCACCTAAAGAGTTCTTTAGAGAAAAGTAAAAAAATAAAGTATAAATAACTAAAAATAATTATGCTGCTAATCGGGTTTGGTACTTAAGAATCGCGTCAGCTGCCCTTCGTTTTCCATCCACAACGATGCGCTCTATCTCAGCAGCGTTCTCTGTGCTTTCCTTTCGAAGACGATTGATGTCTTCCCGGGATTTGGTCTGGAAATCCACGACATAGTCGACAAGCCCTTGTACCGTAGTTGTATTGTACGTTTTTCCAAACGCTGTTACAATCGCTGCCTCTTCCGCTTGGGCGCCGAGTTCTCTGATAGCATTAAGCGCTTTATCAGCACCCGCTTTCATGGCTTCTACAGCCTCCGTTTGCTCATGAAGCCCGCCCTGTTGTGTAAAGAGGGCTGCGAGGGTTGTGTACACAATCTCGTTAGTTCCAAAGAAGGACACTCCTCGGCTGTACACCTGTTTCTTGACGCCATGTGTCTGCAGGAGCTTCGCCATCAATGTTTCCCCCACATTGTAGCCAACGGTGAGATCTTCCTTCACATTTTTGATGAGCTGATAGCGGCTATCCTCAGTTTCAAAGGCGCGTTGTGATTCCTCTCGCGCAAGCTCAAGGGATCTTTTTTCAGCCTCGACGGTTCCTGCGTACGCTGATACTGCATTAGCCGCTTTGCCCAACGCAGCCCGACTGTCATTGAACCGCTTTTCTTGCGTAGCAAACAGTTCATCGACGACAATTCTTGCTTGCTGAATCGACATTCGGAAATCTCGATACCCATTAAGAATCTCTTCCTCACGCTCCAATTGCTCTCTCGTGTCTCTGCCAACGGCAGTGTATAGTTTACCGATTTTCTCAAACCGATCAGCTGGAGTTCCGCGCACGGTTCGCATCCATAATTCTTGGGCTCCCTCAACGAGGCTTACAGTATGATCGGCACGATGCGAGATCAAAGATCTTGCATCTTCAATAACTGAATCAAAGAGATCTGTAATATCCTGATATCGTTGGCCAAAATGCATACCCTCGACTTTATCGCGCACTATTTGATTGAATGCGCTCATATGGCGAACGGTCTTGGCAATGACCATTACGCGTGCTTCATCAACGGGAGCCAATTCCTCAAGCAGCGTTGCGAGGGTGTTCTCCTCAGTATGAGGGGCGATCTCGAATTTCTTCAAAATTGCAAGTGCTCTGTCGAGATATGTCTGGAGTCCCTGTGTCGGGGCCTTGGGTAATGCTAGTGCGTCTGTCATTTGAAATATAAATAAAGCTCCCTTTTTAAATGTATGCATCGTAACTACTACAGAATAGTGCAACATAATAAACTTTATAAAATAGAGCCAAGTTACATAGCGATAATGGTCTCCGAAACACCAACATTGGACCAAAAGATTGCGATGTCTGAAATGGCGACAGAGATCCGTAAGCAAATGGCTTCAGTCGAGGCGCAATTCAATCGACCCGCACGACGCGCTAAGATGATTGAGGATATTCTTAAAGGAGCTAAAGTCAGCGGTGAAGCAATGAAGCCAGAATATGCCGCTGCTGCTGTCGAAGATTGGTTTGACACGCTGAATCAATACGAGCCGAACCCTCCCGGGTTCTGGCACACATTCTGGAATCTGTATATTAATCGTGTTCAGATTTTCAAAACGATTGCGTGTGGAGCCGCGGGAATAGCGACACTTGCAGCCATTGGAATCGGCGCCCATGGATTCGTCACATACAGGGCCGAGCGGGGCGCCGAACAGGCTATCGCGGAAAGTCACGCGCAATTTCAGCGTCTGCAGAATCAATCAGATTCATTGCAGGCAAGCTCATCCCAATATCATCTCGAAGGCAACCCTGAGATCAGCGCAATATTAAGCTCTTCAAGAAACAGAATTACGGGACTTTCTGAGTTTTTCGCGATATGGTGCCCGAATGGTGACAGCACAGAGGCAGTAACCCGTCAAAATTATGGAGAAGTCGGGCAACAGCTGATTGGCATTGACGATGCGCTTGGTCAAATTGCAAGCAGTCTCGACACGGGACGTCAGCGAGTCGCGGTCTTTCAGGAAAGCAATCAAATTCAGGATTCACTCGAAAGACTCATCACGGGGATTCGAGAGGAGAGTCCTCCCCAGCAGTTGTTAACCCGATCGGAAGCTGCATATCAAACCGGCATTTTGGCGGCCCAGAATCTCAATGTAGGTGAGGCGCGATCCGCGCAGCAACAATTAAATGATCTCGCGCAGGGTGTTCGGGATTTCCGTGTCCTTCCGGACCAAGCTGAGCAGCGGTATCAATCCATTCTTCAAATTGTTCAAGAGCCCGCAGCCCGAACGCAAGCTGACGCAATATATGCGACCGCACAACAGGCTTTCGGCACGGCAGACATTCCAACACTCAGGCAGTCCGTGCAAAATTTAGACGCTCTTAGCGCTATCCTAAATCAAGAATATCAAGTTGTCATCGTAAATAGACAGGGATTACGAAGCGGGATTGACCGATATTATACGGATCAAAATGGCAGACGATCTGCAGGGTATTACCTGATAGTAGAGGCGAGAGACGCACAGGGTAATGTTATCCCTCAGTATATCCGAAGCCAGGAAACAAATCAAACCGAGCAAGTGACGATGTGGGGAGAACAAGTCCCTGAAGAAGTGTACCAAAGAGTCGGCGGGGATAAACAGGATGACGGATTGATCAATGGCCGCGCAAATGCTAACGGAGTTGTGGGAGTTAAGCATCGAGGATTTTTATCATTTGACATGACATTTACAGATAATAGTAATCAGCCCTTGCAAAGAACGGGGCAGATCACGCACTGGTGAACAACATGAGCAGAAGCGGAAAAGATGTGTATTCGGCGATCGGGCGTCAAGTGACGGAAGCGCAATCTGAATATGATCAATTAAACAATGTAGTCACACGTGCAGAGCGGGAAATAGAACAATTGGCAGAACAACGGGAATCAGTACTTAGTAATCTTGCTTCTATCTATTTACCAGAATTGACAGCGGACAGCGTTAAAACGACCTTAAAAGAGGTGCAGTCAACCGTTCAGCAGCTGTTCAAGGACAAGCAGAAACGCAGATCCGAGCTTCAGGAAGCGATGGACCGTGCTCAAAAGCGAAGAACTGAACTGGAAGCACAGGCTGTACAGCTCACAGGTACAATCGACAACCTTGTTGATCAAGCTGAAGAAATCCAGGGAAAAGTCGTCGCAGAGATTGAACTAGACCCAAGGTACAAAGAGATCAGCCAACGTGAAAACAGCATGCTTGCGAGAATCCCTGGAGACGAAGCTGAGCTGAAAACCAGGCAGGATGAAGCGGCACGGCATCTTCCTCAATTCAAGAACGATCGACTCTTCATGTATCTTGTTTCAAAAGGGTTTGGAACGGACAGGTACTCGGGCAGAGGAATCTTTCGGAATTTGGACCGCATGCTGGCGCAGTACAATCGATTCAGCGTGAAATTTGAACGTTACACGAACTTGCAAACGATGCCAGCGCTCATGGCCGAGAATTTGGAGCTCAGGAAACGGGAGATTGCTGGTCTTAAGGAACAGCTCGATCCGATAGAGAATACCGTTGAAGAGAGATATGGGCTCCCCAAAGTTTTGAAAGAGGGAAAAGATGCCGAGCAGCAGCTAGCGCGCACACGCGAGCAGATTGAAGCGGCTGAGCGCGAATACAAGGGGTTGGCAGCTGAATTGAAAGGCCATGACAGTACAAAAGACAGTTACCATCAGGATGCCGTTGGAAAATTGAAAGCGTATCTTAAGGGTGAAGACATCGCAGACTTAAAGCGCAGAGCCCTAAAAACTCCAGACGCACGCGATGACAATCTTGTCTCAAAACTTGAGGACACAGACGCCAATGTGCGCAGGTTGAAGAATGATATCAAGGAAAAACGACAGAAACGTGATGCCGCACTCGATAGGTTGCAGGATATTCAGGACATTCATACGAGATTTTCACGTGAGGACTATGATCACAGTAGATCTTACTTTGATAACGGCCTTGATATTGACGATGTATTAACCGGGTATATGCTCGGTCGCATGTCAAATGACGAGGCATGGCGCAGCATTTCATCCCACCATCATAGAAGACCGGCAGAAACGCATTCCTCATCTTCATACGGCTCCCGCAGGAGTTCATGGGATAGCTATTCGGGGGGCAGCAGTTCGTCATCTAGCAGCTCAGGTAGCTTCGGAGGATTTGGCGGTGGTGGTTTCTCCAGCGGTGGAGGATTTGGCGGCGGCGGATTCTCAAGCGGCCGCGGATTTTGAAAGATCTCGTAAAAACCGATTAAACAATCGTCACTTCTGCCAATCCGTCAAAATCCCGATCAGATGTAATCAGCATTGCACCGCGAGATTGAGCCGTTGCATACGCTACAGCGTCGCTGAGACCGAATTTCGGGGCTCGGATTCGCTGCGCATGCTTGATTTTTGCTGCTTCCAACGAAAGGAAATCGTCTACAGGAATAACTGCTGCCCGGTTCATCATAAATGCTACGTAAGATTTCGGATCCTTTCCGTACCGCAATAGGAAATATGCGACTTCGGCTATGCATAGCGCAGATGTGCAAAGAGAGCCTTCCTCCAAAATTGAAATGATATCAGCAGGGAGTGCCTCACCTTTTACATATTTGATCCATATTGAGCTATCTATAAAGTTTTTCATCACGATCTTCCATCCGGTCTTTCTTCGTCCATTGTCCGAGTTTACCTTTGTACGCTCCATACATGCTCTTAGGCACTTTGAATTTTTCTCTAACAATCTCCTTAATAAACTCATCGTACGTTTTTCCGGAAGGTTTGTGGATGTCCAATAACTGTTTCGTGTCGTCCTGCACCTGGATTGTAGTTGCCATAGTTATAGC
>MHUS01000035.1 GCA_001823505.1 Candidatus Yonathbacteria bacterium RIFCSPHIGHO2_01_FULL_51_10
CTGCTTGTGGGGGGACTGTTTTTTCTGGTATGCTTAGGTTTCGTCATGCAGTTTTCTAAAAAATATAGCGGCGTAGCAGCCCTCCTCCTTTTTGGTTTTGTTGGAGTGATTGCCCTTCCACTACAGGGGCTTGCTCAAACAACCACGAGCGGGCAAGACGCCGTCGCGGCACACCGCGCAGAGCTTGAGCGGAATCTTGCCAACATTGAGGCTGAGATCGCGGCTCAAAACACGATCCTTGCGGCAAAGCAAAAAGAGTCTGCATCACTTCAGCGTGATGTCTCGATCCTTAACGCGCAGATCACCTCGGCGCAACTCTCCGTTAAGGCGCGCGACATCACACTCGCCAATCTCACTGATGATATCAACACGAAGGGGAAAACGATTGACCAGTTCTCGGCGAAGCTAGATCGTGAACGTGCCTCACTGGCGCAGCTTCTTCGCAAAACTGACCAGCTCGACACATACTCCCTTCCTCAAATGGTTTTGGGCGGGCAGACACTCTCTCAATTTTTTGCGGATGCCGATGCATTCAGTTCAATAAACGAGTCCATCCATAAATCATTAGGAATTGTTGTGGACATGAAACAGCAGACCGAAGAGGAGAAGGCGGTGCTCGAGGATAAAAAACAGGAGGAAAGTTCCCTGCGACAGGTCCAAGTTCTTCAGAAGCAGCGTTTGGATCAAGCGCAGTCTGACAAGAAACAACTCCTCAAAACCACTCAAGGGAAGGAGAAGGAATACCAAAAGATCATTCTTGCAAAACAAAAAAGTGCGGCAAGTATCCGCGCGGAACTGTTTTCCCTTCAGGGTTCCGCGGCGATACCGTTTGGTAAGGCGCTCGATTATGCCAATGTGGTGTTTCAGCAAACTGGCGTGCGCCCGGCATTTCTCTTGGGGATCATCGCGGAAGAGTCCAATCTCGGGGCGAATGTCGGTACCGGTACCTGGACGGTGGATATGCACCCCACGCGTGATCGGCCGGTATTTTTGAAGATCACGGCTCAACTTGGCCTTGACCCCAACACAATGCCGGTCTCAAAAAAGGTATGGTATGGCTATGGTGGGGCAATGGGGCCCGCGCAGTTCATCCCTTCCACCTGGGCGCTCTATGGTGGTTATGACCCCAAGAATGGTTATGCGTATGATCAAAGCCTTGATTACGTAGGTAAGAAGACAGGCCATTATCCGTCGAACCCTTGGGATCCACAAGATGCCTTTATGGCGTCAGGCCTTCTCTTGAAGGACAATGGTGCCGCCAAGGGGACATACTCGGCAGAATTTCGGGCCGCCATGTGCTACCTTGCCGGCTGCGGCAATGCCAACAAATCATCGCTGCAGTTCTATGGACAGGACGTGATGAGCCTTGCCACCAAATACCAGGGGTTGATCGATACCTTGCAGAGTGGCACCTAATGTGGTACCTTGGCACTCATGAAAGCAGATATTCACCCAACATATCATAATAAGGCAAAGGTTGACTGCGCATGTGGCGCGTCTTTTACCGTAGGATCTACTCTTGAGAAGATCCGCGTAGAAACCTGCAGTTCCTGCCACCCGTTCTTCACCGGTGAGGAGAAGATCATGGACACGGGCGGTCGCGTAGAGCGCTTCAAGAAGCGTACTGCCGCCGCGGGAGCAGGGAGCGCCAAGAAAGGCAAGTAACAAGCTCGTGCCGAGGCAATAGGCGCGTCCCGATGTATCGGGACGCGCCTTCGAGCTAGCGGTGTATACTTATCGTATGGAATCTCTTGAGTCCTACAAAAAAAATCCGCGCACGATGTTTCTTGCGCAAGAGTACGACCGCCTCACTGCGGAGGAGACGAATCTTACCCGTATGATAGAGGAAGACCCCGCGATGCGCGATCTTGCCGAGGGGGAGCTTCAGAGTCTTGTCGCACAGAAAGCCGCTTTGTTCGCTCAAATGGAAGATGTTGCCCGCGTAGCAAAAGAAGAAGAGGCATTTCCTCGGCGGGTGATCCTTGAGGTGCGAGCGGGGACCGGGGGGGAGGAAGCGGCGCTCTTCGCGCGCAATCTTGCCGAGATGTATCGGGGGTTTGCCGCACAGGAAGGCTGGGATGTCTCGGTTGTTGATGAGGCGCTCTCGGACTTGGGCGGGTACAAAGAGGCATCGTTTGAGTTCAGCGGTAAGGACGTGTATCGGTTCTTGCGTTTTGAGACCGGAGTGCACCGCGTGCAGCGTGTTCCCGATACGGAGAAGTCGGGGCGCATTCATACCTCCACTGCTTCCGTTGCGGTGCTTCCGGTGCGTGAGGAAAAGACGATCGAGATCAATCCGGCCGATCTTGAGGTTGAGTTTTCCCGTTCGGGGGGCGCCGGCGGGCAGAACGTCAACAAGGTGGAAACCGCAGTGCGCATCACCCACAAGCCGACCGGCGTGGTGGTTCGTTGTCAGAGTGAACGCAGCCAACTTAAAAACCGCGAAAGGGCCATGAGTATTCTTTCCGCAAAGATCGAGGAAGCGGAGCGGGAGCAGGATGCCGCAAAACTTTCCTCTGAACGCAAACAACAGATCGGTACCGGAGATCGCTCCGAGAAGATCCGCACCTACAACATGCTCCAAGATCGCATAACCGATCATCGCATCAAGGAGTCGTGGAGCAACCTCCCCAAGATCCTTTCGGGGTATATCCGTCCGATAATTGACGCGATCCTTGCTGCCGAGGAGCGAGGAGAAGGGGGTTCTACGGCGGATGAAGATGAGGACTAAGCTCTCCAACAGTCCGGAACGCGCGGGGTTGCGTCAAAAATCGTTTTCTGCTAGACTCTTGCCACATGGTCACAAAGCCAGATCAACTCATGGAGCGGATGTTTGAAGCCGGAGCACACTTCGGCGTTTCTCGTTCGCGCCGCCACCCTTCCGCAAAACAGCTTATTTTTGGATCAAAAAATGGCGTGGAGATCCTTGATCTCGAGAAAACAGGAACCCACCTCGCTACTGCAAAGGAATTTGTAAAAACGCTCTCCCGCACCGGCAAAAAGATATTGTTCGTGGGGACAAAGAATGAAGCGCGCAACATCGCAAGTGCTGCCGCGAGCTCAATTGAGATGCCCTATGTGGTGAATCGCTGGCTCGGTGGAACGCTCAGCAATTTCCCTCAGATCAAGAAACGCATTCTCCACATGGAGGATCTTATCGACAAGCGCATAAGCGGTGAGCTTGAAAAGTACACCAAAAAGGAACGTTTGCTCATCAGCCGTGAGATCGAGACTCTCGAGAAGCATTTCGCCGGGCTCGCTCCGATGAAGGAGCTTCCTGGAGCACTTTTCGTGATTGATGCGAAAAAGGAGCACATCGCCGTTGAGGAGGCGACCAAGATGCGCATTCCCGTGGTCAGTCTCTCAAGCTCTGATTGCGATTTTTCAAAGATAGCTTTTCCGATTCCCGGCAATGATGCTTCGCGCTCAAGTATCACATTCTTCGTGAATGAGATCGTGCAGGCATGGAAGGACGGCAAGGTGATCACGGAATAACAATTGATCGAGCGTACGCCTATCGTGCCGATCGGCGGCAGTCTTTATTGGTATCAGATCTTCATATATCATGGCAACCTTGGATGAAATCAAAGAGCTTCGCGATGCAACCGGTATCTCGGTGATGCAGTGTAAAAAAGCACTTGAAGAGGCGGGAGGAGACAAAGAAAAAGCACTTGCTTTGCTCCGCAAGAAAGGAAGTGAGATCGCCTCAAAGAAGTCCGACCGCGAGCTTGGCTCAGGAGTGGTGAGTGCGTATATTCACACAAACCATGCCGTAGGGGCCATGGTGACTCTTTCGTGTGAGACTGATTTCGTTGCCAAGAATGAGGAGTTCTTGGCGCTTGCGTATGATATTGCCATGCATATCACGGCGATGAATCCCACCTATGTTAGCGATGCGCAGGTTACGCCGGAAGAGCGCGCCAAGGCAACGGAATTGTTCCAAAAGGAAGTTGATGAGTCTGAGAAGCCAGCGGAGATCAAAGAGAAAATGATGCAAGGGAAGCTTGATGCGTATTTCAAAGAACGTACCCTACTTGACCAATCGTTCGTAAAGAATCAAGATATAACCGTACGTCAGGAGATCGAGACCGCTATCCAAAAATTCGGGGAGCGTATCGAGGTCAAGACGTTCGTACGGGGTGCTGTCGCAGGGTAATCAGATATGACAACATTTCTCATCACGACCTTTTGCATATCGCTTGCGGGGATCATGGCGATGCTCGGGTGGAAAATGAGGCTCCTCTCTTTGGGAGAGCACCATGTGGTGGTTTCTGTGCCGCAACATCATAATTTTTCCATGCGGGCGTTTGGGTGGTATCGGATGGCCCAGCGGCTCCTCCGGGCTCTCATGCTTGCAATAAATGCATGGCTGTTGCGGGTTATAGCGATCCTTCTTCGCGCGCTTATCCGTGGGCTTATGGTTCTTAATCAGCGTGTTCAGAAGCGTCTTTCGTCACTCACCAACATGGTGCGTGGCAAAGTACAGACTCCGCTCACGCCTGAGAATGCCTCGCCATTCCTCAAGGATATTACGAAGCACAAGGATGAGGTGCGGGGTGGAGGAAGTATGGAGTAAGAACCCCCCTTTCATCGGGGAAGATTTTGCCGCCTTAGCTCAGTTGGTAGAGCAACGGTTTTGTAAACCGTAGGTCCTCGGTTCAAGCCCGAGAGGCGGCTCCTGAAAGGAGAAACAAAAAACACCGCCCGGCCTTTGGCCGGGCGGTGTTTTTTGTGTATGATAGAGCCATGCAGGACACTCCCAGCAAGCAGGCATCCTCGGGCCATCTTCACCCGCTCACGATCGTGATGCGTGAGGCAGTTGACCTGCTTGTTGAGATGGGATTTGAAGTTGCAGAAGGCCCCGAGATAGAAACGGAATACTATAACTTCGACGCTCTCAATGTCCCCAAAGATCACCCTTCGCGTGATATGCAGGATACGTTTTGGATCAAAGATGCCCCTGAAATGGTGATGCGCACCCAGACTTCTGCGGTACAGGTGCGGTACATGAAGAGATATATGCAGTCGAACAAACCACCGTTCGCGA
>MHUS01000036.1:0-20505 GCA_001823505.1 Candidatus Yonathbacteria bacterium RIFCSPHIGHO2_01_FULL_51_10
GAAGGCAAACTTATTTTCTCAGAAAAGGACCTCGGTCAGAAAGAAAAGCGCGAGATGGCAGAGAAATACCACGTGGGTGACGAGCACGACGGCGTGGTCACGGGTATCGTTGACTTCGGTGTCTTCGTGAAGATCGAGGAAGGACTCGAGGGGCTCGTGCATATCTCTGAGATGGACTGGGCGCTCGTGGAGAACCCTCGCACACTCTACAAGGTGGGTGACAAAGTCCGCGTAAAGGTGATCGACAACAAGGACGGCAAAGTGTCCCTCTCGATCAAGGCACTCAAAGACAACCCATGGGTAGAGGCAAGTAAGAAATACAAAAAGGGCGAGACCATCACCGGCGTGGTGATCAAGTTCAACCAGTACGGCGCCTTGGTCTCCATCGAGGAAGGTGTGGCAGGGCTCGTTCATTTCTCGGAGTTCGGCTCCATGGACAAGCTCCGCACGTCACTTGAGCTCGGCAAGACCTATCCGTTCAAGATCACGCTCTTTGAACCCAAAGAGCAAAAGATGACCCTCTCACACAAGGCCACCACCGGTGAGCCGGTAGCGGAGGTGAAGGAGGAGGCGTAAAAACCTTTACCATTCAAACAAAAACCCCCCGCCGCAAGTGAGTGGCGGGGTGTTTTTGTGAGCCTTGCGGAGCGCGACGGCGCGAGCGACTTTATTTTCTCAAGAGCGTAGCGATTTAGAAAATAAGAAGTGCTCTTGTGGCGCAGAGGAATTTTTCAGCAGAAAAATATCCGTGCTTACAGAAACATCACGCCACGAACCCTAATTCACCTCCCCCATCGCGATCTCTCGGCCCTCGGTCACGATGAGCTCGAGCGCCTCAGTGGTTTTCTTGAGTGTCTTTTTAAAAACCTCAAGGTCTTTGGGTTTGAATTTCCCTAGAATAAAATCTATCACTGCTTTTTCTCCCTGCGGCTTTTTGAGTTTGCCGGATGGTGTCGTGGGAGAAACCCCCACGCGTAACCGCACGAACGCGGGAGTCTTGAGCGCTTTGATAATGGACTCGAGCCCCCTGTGCCCACCTGAACTACGATTAAAAGAAACTTTGAGCGACCCAAGTGGCAGATCAAGATCGTCATAGATCACGATCAAGCGCTCTGCCTGCTTTTTATTCGTGACCAGCGGCGCGAGCGCTTTGCCGGAATTATTCATGAAGGTCTCCGGCTCGATCAGCACGACCGATTCTTTGCCCACCTTGCCCTTCGCGGTGCGTGCTTTGACCTTCTTGTCGTCTTTCCAATCATCCAGATCGTGCTTTTTTGCAAAATGCTCAAGCACCATGCGGCCGACATTATGCCGACTGCCTTCGTATTCTTCTCCAGGATTCCCGAGCCCTGCGATGATATATGCCATGGCGATTATTCTACTATAGAAACACCTACCTACGCTACACAATTTTTAGATCATCGCCTGTCATCTCCTCCCTTGTATATTTCCCCCCATCAAGCGTATACTGGTGGAAATTATGGAACCACAAACACCACTCTCGCCTATTCCAGCAGAAAAAGAAACGTTCCCGCGCAAACAATCGTCGTGGATGGAGCTTTTAAAATTCGCGTTCTTCGTGCTTATCATCGTGACCCCGATCAGGATGTTCGTCGCACAACCGTTCGTGGTGAGTGGTGCCTCCATGGAGCCCACCTTCTTCACTGGCCAATACCTCATCATCGATGAGCTCTCGTATCATTTCTCCTCTCCCCAGCGCGACGACGTGATCGTACTTGAAGACCCGCGCACCAAAGATCGCTACCTGATCAAGCGCGTCATCGGACTCCCCGGCGAGACCGTGGAGATCTCCGGCGGCAACGTGTGCGTGCATACGGATGTTAAAGCTCCCTGCGTCCCCGTACCGGAACCCTACATCGAATATCCCAAGACCGACGACACCCTCATGCGCACGCTCGGACCCGACGAATATTTTTTTATGGGCGACAACCGCGCGGCAAGCTTAGACTCGCGCTACCTGGGCCCGG
Source organism: Candidatus Yonathbacteria bacterium RIFCSPHIGHO2_01_FULL_51_10 (assembly GCA_001823505.1). GTDB lineage: Bacteria > Patescibacteriota > Minisyncoccia > Phycocordibacterales > UBA1539_B > 2-01-FULL-51-10. The sequence goes on from MHUS01000036.1 coordinate 1,989, forward strand.
CAACACGCGATGAAATCATCGGCCGCGTGTTCCTCCGCCTTTTACCGCCGCAAAAACTTGCACTCTTCCCGGGCAGTCTGTGATATACTGTCGCCACTTGAAGGAAACCGACATGCAAAAACCACCAGAAAAAAAGCAACGACCGGAATCATTCGCATCTCCCAAGGGAATGCACGACCTCATTGGTGAAGAGTTTTACAAATACCAGGGATTTTTTGACAAAGCGTCCGAGGTTGCCGTCTACTACGGCTTCAAGCCGATCGCAACCCCCATCCTTGAACGCGAGGACGTATTCACCTCAAGCTTAGGCGAGGGCACCGACATCCGCGACAAAGAAATGTACACCTTAAAGACCAAGGGTGGAGATCATCTCGTGATGCGCCCCGAGGGTACCGCCGCGGTCATGCGCTCCTATATCGAGCACGGCATGCAGACACTGCCTCAGCCGGTCATGCTCTATTACTATGGTCCGTTCTTCCGCCACGAGAATCCCCAGCACGGCCGCCTGCGTGAGCTCCGCCAATTCGGTCTCGAGATTCTAGGAACGACCAAAAGCATCACCGATGCGATGATCATCCGTACCTTGACGATCATTTTGGAAGAAGCCGGCATCAAAGATATTTTGGTTGAGATCAACAGCATCGGCGACAAAGAATGCCGCCCTGCGTATCTCCGCGAGCTCACCGCGTACTACCGCAAGCACATTGAGTCACTTTGCCCGCACTGCAAAGAGCGCTTGAAGACCAACCCCCTGCGCCTCCTGGACTGCAAAGACGAGCGCTGCCAACCCTTCAAAGAAAATGCGCCCAACTCAATTGCGTCATTGTGTTCTTCGTGCCGCGCGCACTTCAAAGAAGTCGTTGAGTATCTCGAGGCGATGAACATCTCCTACGAGATCAACCCTCGCCTTGTGCGCGGACTTGACTACTACACCCGCACTGCCTTTGAGATCTCTGAGCGTCCGCTCTCCCCGGAAGATCAGCTCCTGGCGGGCGAGCGCGACGTCACCGCACTCTCGCTTGGAGGCGGTGGGCGCTTTGATTACCTCGGCCGCGCGCTCGGTAGCAAAAAGGACATCCCTGGCGTCGGTGGTGGCATCGGCGTGGACCGTGTACTCATGTCTCCCAACCACAAGCCGCTTGATCCGCGCATCATCAAAAAACCAAAAGTTTGTTTCATCCAGCTTGGATTTGAAGCAAAGCTTAAGAGTCTCAGTATCATTGAGATCCTCCGCAAGGCACGCATCCCGGTGGTGCAATCTCTCCCCAAAGACAACCTCTCGGTTCAGCTTTCCATGGCAGAGAAGCTCGGTGTCCCCTACGCGGTCATCTTTGGCCAGAAGGAGGCAATGGACGGCACGGTCATCGTCCGCGACATGGCAAGCCGCTCGCAGGAGACCGTCAAACTCGACGATTTGCCTGAATACATAAAGAAGATCAAGCAGCATTAGGAAAAGTTTACGAGGGGGTTTATGTTGGTAGACTAAAGAAAACCCGCGCTTCTTGCGAAGCGCGGGAGAGGAGACAAAAGTCGAATCGTCTCAGCAAAAACCTGAGATATGGCGCTGGTCGTCCCCTCTTTACGAACATCGAAATCTTTTCAATAGCCGTAAAGAGGGCGAGACAAACTGGCAACCGTTTTCACTATAAACAAAAACAGCAATGCTATCGTCTCGCCGGAAAAAATGTGGGACAGGTAGGTTCTCGTCAAAAATAACAATTACATATTCGTCCCACAAATCAAAGATCAAGGCGGACAATCAGCATGATCGTTCTATGTTACTGAACATCTCCTTTATCGTCCGCTTTTTCGCACATTAGCACGATTTATAAAAATCGTCAAGACTTGCTGCCTGAATACATAAAGAAGATCAAGCAGCATTAGAGCAGGGCACCGTAATTCCACGACGAGCTGACAAAGTCCTTATCTTGTGGTATCGTCTCGCTTAGATACCTTCCCATAAACCCAGTCAGCAAAGGAGCCCGCCATGCAAAAACTTCCGTGGTTACCGCGTCCACTTATCGTCTTCGCACCGATAGCCGGCGAAATAACACCGTGCGTTCAGTGGCACGGACAAGAGTCTTCGGGAGACGTTACCGATGAGCAGTTCCTCTTCCCCCTCTGTGGCCTTAACGCACAGTACATTGAAGTCGTACGGCCGGACTTCTGGAGGGTAGCATCTATTGGGAACGTCGTTGAGCTCGTGGCAAACGAATTATGTTCACATCCTGATTTTTTGCTTGTTTGCGGTGTTGTAGCACGTTCACAGCAGGGCATCCTACTTTTCCCTCAGGTGTACGAAAATCCTGATGTCCACGATGAACTTCCAAGGGATGATGAGGACAAAGAGTTCCAGAGACTGTTTCGATATTATTACCTGAAGGGTGCAGAGGACATCGACGCGAAAGTTTCCGAAGTGATCTCCTACTGTGAACAGACCCTCATCGCGAAACGTCAGGGAAAAGAGGCTGCGTTGGCACGAGAATCAGCATACTGGGCAGAACCAAAATCTCCCTGTCATTCTTGTAGGTCGAGAAGATACACGGGACCTGCCGCCCGTGTCACCGATGAGACCGTAACATGGTCGTGTTCATGTAGACAAAGGTGGTGGTGTTTTAACACCTACCATAACCTTTGGACAACAGTGGATGACAAGGACACATGGGACAATATTCTGCGGGGATGCCGCGAACCGGTAGCCATCGGGTTTCCGGCAAGAAACGTCTTTCCCGCGCATTAATAACGTTCTGCGTACTAAAAGCCACCCGACAGTCTTGGGTGGCTTCTTTTTTATGCACAGCACTCCAAACCATGCGCCTATGACGCTCTTGCCTCCTTTTGCTTGGTATGCTACTCTGTCCCCCATGGCAACCAACGTAGAAGTAACAAAGACCGGCAATGAAAACGCGCTGACTCTCATCAAGCGTTTTTCTCGGCGCATGATGAGCACGGGCATTATAAAAAAAGTGAAAGGCGACCGCTACTATGAACGCCAGGCTTCCAAGTTCAAAGTAAAAGCACGCGCCCTAAAAACGCTCGAACGGCGCAAAGAATATGACCGGCTCAAAAAACTCGGCAAAGTCATCCCAAAGAGATAGCCGCGAGACCATCTCGATCCGCAACACGACGAGACAAGGCATGCCGCAACGCGTGCCTTTTTTGGCGCTTAAGGATGCCGCCTTGGGAGCATCCTACGACCTCTCGCTCGTCTTCGTCGGCCCGACCCGGTCGCGCGCACTCAACCGCACCCACCGCGGCAACAACAAGCCCGCAAACATTCTCTCCTTCCCGCTCTCAAAAACATCCGGCGAGATCTTCATTGACCTCACGACCGCACGCAAACAGGCACCGGATTTTGATCGTTCCTACACCAATTTCATCGCCTTTCTTTTTATCCACGGGCTCTTCCATTTGAAAGGTTTCGATCATAGCGCTATAATGGAGCGTAACGAACGTGCGATCAGAAAAGCATTCGCGATCTGAGTTCCGTTCCCCATCTTTTTCATGGCATCACGCTCCATCATTACCGGCATCGACATCGGAACCACCACGACCCGCGTGGTCGTGTGTGAGACGTCAAACGGTGATGGAGCCCCTGCGCGTATCATCGGTACGGGATTCGCACCGTCCTTCGGTCTTCGTCATGGATATGTCGTTGATCCTCACGAAGCGGCAAAGGGCGTTAAAGCCGCACTCGCGATCGCATCAAAGGCGGCGGGCGTTCCCCTGCGCCGCGCACGCATCTCGATCGGCGGCATCAGTCTTGAGTCCATGCTCTCGCACGGCACCATCATGATCTCACGTGCCGACGGAGAAGTGGGCCCGCTTGATATCGAGAAAGTGATCGAGGCAAGCGAAGACGCCCTCTCCGGAACCGGCAACAAAGAAACTCTTCGAACAGTGCCCCTTCGGTATCGCCTCGACGGCAAAGAGGTCCACGGACGACCGCAAGGACTCAAAGGTTCCAAGCTTGAAGTAAAGACTTTCTTCATCACCTGCCTCAAACAGCACATGAACGACCTCGTCGAGGTTGTCGAGGAGGCGGGGATCTCCGTGGATGACGTGCTCCCCGCGCCGGTGGCGGCGGCGCGCATCGCCCTCACCAAACACCAGCGCGTTGCCGGCTGTGTCCTGGCCAACATCGGCGCAGAGACCGTCTCGCTTGTGGTCTTTGAAAACAACATGCCGATCTCCCTTCAGGTCTTCCCCGTCGGGTCGGTCAACATTACCAACGACATAGCACTGGGTCTTCGCATCCCCATTGAGGAAGCAGAGCGTCTTAAGCTGGGTGACTACAGCGGAGGATCCTACCCCCGCAAAAAACTCGACGAGATCGTCGAGGCACGTCTTTCAGAAATTTTTGAACTCATCGAAGCGCATCTGAAAAAAATCGGCAAGAACGGACTCTTGCCGGCCGGCATCGTCCTGACCGGTGGGGGCGCCGGTATCGCCACGATCGAAGACCTCGCGCGCGGCGTGCTTAAGCTCCCCTCATCGATCGCCCTCCCCGCACTCCCGGGAAACCAGAAGGCAACCATCCAGGATTCCTCGTGGTTCGTCGCGTACGGCCTCTGCGCTTCCACCGCCTCTGATCAAGAGACCTACGGAGCCCGTGGCGGCGTCCGCGCGGAAATGGCGAGCATTGGTGAGCGCATCAAAGAATGGTTCTCTCAATACCTCCCCTAGACTGCGTTTCTCTGTGAGCTCCGACGCAAGCCCCCAATGGGGCTTTTTTGCTATTCTCGCCTTGTTTGTGTTCACCTAAAAACTTTGGTATGCTTGTTCTTACCTATCAGTTTAACCCATTCTCTAACCGCGCCCCGCGCAGAAAATCATGCCAAAAGTAGAACCAGAGATCGAAGCATTCGCACGCATTAAAGTCATCGGAGTTGGTGGTTCAGGGCTCAATGCCATCAACCACATGATCAGCTCAAAGGTCAAAGGCGTTGAGTTCATCGCCATGAACACGGACGCGCAGCACCTGCATCACTCCCTCGCTCAGAAGAAGATCCACTTGGGCAAAAATCTCACGAAGGGATTGGGCGCCGGCATGAACCCCGAGATCGGCAAACGCGCCGCCGAAGAAACCAAGGCCGAGATCCAGGGAGCGCTCAAGGGCGCCGACATGGTCTTCATCGCCTGCGGCATGGGTGGCGGTACCGGCACGGGAGCCGCCCCAGTCGTGGCACGCACCTCACGCGAGGAAGGCGCGCTCACGGTCGCCGTGGTGACACGACCGTTCTTCTTTGAAGGCGCCCAGCGCGGGCGCCTCGCCGACCAAGGGCTTGATGAGCTCAAGAAAGAGGTGGATGCCATCATCGTCATCCCCAACGATCGTCTTTTGGGTGTGGTGGGCAAAGACACAACCTTCAAGTCTGCCTTTGCCATGTGCGACGAGATCCTCCGCAACGCCGTTGAGGGAATCTCCGACTTGATCACGATCCCGGGAATCATCAACGTTGACTTCGCAGACATCAAAGCCGTAATGTCCTCCACCGGATCAGCATTGATGGGCATCGGCTACGGCTCCGGCGAGAACCGCGCGCGTGATGCGGCGATGGGTGCCATCAACTCTCCCCTTCTTGATATCTCTATCAGCGGCGCTCGCGGCGTGCTCTTTGCCATTGCCGGCGGCGACGACCTCACTATGAACGAAGTCCAGGATGCCGCCAAGACCATCACCGAATCCATCGATACCGATGCCAAGGTCATTTTTGGCGCAGTCAAGGACGACCGCTTGAAAAAAAGTGAGATCAAAGTAACAGTCATCGCCACCGGCTTCCCCGAGACTGGCAAGAAGTCATCTCCGCAGGTTGAACTCATCCGGAGTACGCCAGTCAACACGGCAGCACCGGAGAAAGAACGCCGCGAGATCCACAACATTCTTCCTCAGACGGCAGAAAAAACCCCTATGTTGACCCCAACCAGTACGCCTTCTCCTTCTTCGTCAAAGATCGTCATTGAGGATGACTCTCTCCTTGAGTCAAGCACTGACGACTGGAACGCCGTGCCCGCATTCTTGCGACGCGGGAAGAAGTAACAATTTTTTATCCATGATCTACGATTTAGTCATCATCGGCGGCGGCCCCGCTGCCTCAGCAGCAGCCGTCTACGCTGCTCGCAAAAAACTCAAATCAGTGATCATCGCCGAGGCCTTCGGTGGACAGTCAACCGTATCCCCCGATATCCAAAACTGGATCGGCACGGTTTCTATCTCGGGAGAAAAGCTCGCGAGCGACTTGCGTGCGCATGTGCAAGCCTATGCCGAAGGAACCCTCGACATCGTTGAAGGTTCACGAGCGAAGACGGTTGATAAGACCGGCAATCATTCCGTCATAACCCTTGAGAATGGGGTTCACTACGAATCAAAAACCGTTCTCATCGCAACGGGCAGCGAGCGCCGCAAGCTCACCGTTCCCGGTGCGGCAGAGTTTGAACACAAAGGACTGACTTACTGCGCCTCTTGCGACGGGCCGCTCTTTTCCGACATGGATGTTGCGGTCATCGGCGGCGGCAATGCGGGATTTGAGACGGCAGCCCAGCTCCTTGCGTACTGCAAGAGCGTCACACTCTTTGACAAAGGCGAGCACTTCAAGGCAGATCCCATCACCATGGAGAAAGTCCTTGCCGACCCTAAAATGCACGCATTGCCCAACACCGAGCTCCTTGCCGTTAAAGGCGAGGGCATGGTCACCACCCTTTCCTACCGGGACAAAACAACAAATGAGGAGCATGAGCTCCCTGTTGGCGGCATCTTCGTCGAGATCGGCCAGGTCCCTTCGACTGACATCGTGGCAAACCTTGTTGAGCGGAATCAGTGGAATCACATCAAGATCGACCCCCGCACGCAACAAACAACCGCCAGGGGCATCTGGGCCGCGGGCGACTGCACCGACGTGCTCTATCATCAGAACAACATCGCCGTGGGCGACGCCGTCCGCGCCGTAGAAGACATTTATTTGTCGCTGTTTAAGTAGGAGTGAATACCTACTTGAGTAGCATATTCTTCCCGTTACTCTTTTTATAGGCTTGAGCCACTTGACGTTTGGTTAGATAAAGGCGTGAAAGATCCGGATCGCAGTAGTGTCGTCCAGTTCTGATCTTCCCCTTCTTAATTTCAAGAACAAGCACCAGTGGTGTTCGGTACACCTTTTTTGTATCAGGGTCAGGATAGCTTTCAACCAATTCAACCATCACGAGGTTATCGCCCTCAGCAATATTTTTTATATCGTACTGCCTACCTTTGATTGGGTATACTTCTTTCAGATCTTCTTTTATGCGCTTCGTTGCCGGGAAAAGCTCACTTCTTTTGCCACCATAGACCCATGTCATGGTGTAGTCTGGAGTCAGTTTTTTGAATGCCGCCTCCACATCGCCACGAATTTCGTCCTTCAACACCTCAAGCACCATCTGCACATTTTTACTATATCGTTTTTTCATATATATGTTGTGGGCGGTAGAGGATTCGAACCTCTGACCCTTCGCACGTCAAGCGAATGCTCTACCAACTGAGCTAACCGCCCCCCTATTTGACCACCTTCCTTCGGCGAACCGAAACCACCCAATATCAGAGATACTACCAAATATTACGATTTCCGCAAAGAGAGAAGGGCACGGGACAATCTTATCCAGACGCTCAAGAATCGGCAAAGTAGTAAAAATAGTCAGCGCCCCACTGGGATACGGGGACAGGATTATAACTAGACAAGCACACCGGATCTCCCGCTTGGTATTTATTGGTATCAAATAAAATCTTGTACTTACTTGTGATGCCCCCGTCCTGAGAACACATTAGTGGATTTTTACCTTCAAATTTTGCAGTGATGCTATACATCTTCCCATCAGTGGTTACATCGTATCGATACACATATCCCGTTGTACTAAATTCGGCTATACCGTTCACCGGATCAACGGGGAGCTCGGAAATATATTTCTTTGCAGAATTGAGGTTGTTCTGAAGGCAACCCCACGATTTTCCACTACCGCTGCAAGTCGTGACGAGACTATTTACGGCAACTGAAGGATCGCCCGGGGCGTACGTCCCATTGGCTAATGGTGTCGGATACTTGCCATTATCGTAGTAGTACAGCGCGAGTGCTTTCTTCATCTCAGCCAACGCTTGCACTCTCTGTCCATCCCGCGCCTTCACCCGCGTAGAGCTCAGTGATGAAAGTATCACAGAGCTTAAGAGACTGATGATCGACATCACCACGAGCAGCTCTGCCAATGTGAACCCACCCTGTCGTTTCATTTGTCTAATTATACCATGTCGCGCCTAACGGCAGGCAAGACCAAAAACCCATTCTGAAAATTTGCGGAGAGGGGGAGATTCGAACTCCCGATCCAGTTACCCGGATGCCGGTTTTCGAAACCGGTGCCTTCGACCACTCAGCCACCTCTCCGTGCTTAGAGACAATAGCATTTTTTGCGGATTATTCAAAAAATGCTATAGTCAGACCCACGGCCCCATCGTCTAACGGTTAGGACAGCGCTCTTTCAAGGCGTAAATCCGGGTTCGATTCCCGGTGGGGTCACTCGCAGAAAAAAGAGCGCACTGTTTTGGTGCGCCTTTTTTCTTGAGTGACCCTAAGCGAGCAAACTGCTTTGCTCGTGTCCGGGAATCGAAAAGCTTCTCCTATATTTTTGAGCGCCTTGCGTGAAAAAATAGGAAAGCTATACTGCTCCCGTAGGGAGAGATAGCCCGGTGGGGTCACACGAGCGTAAAGTACGCAAACTGCTTTGCGTACGAGTGAGTGTGAAGCCGCAGCCATAATTGAGCCAACCCATAGGAGGCTCAATGGGCGGGGCGGGGTCGCGAGCACTTATGTATAATTTGAACGTAGTGAAAATTCTACTTAGTGACTTGTGACCACACAATAAAGGTTCCTCGGGGCAAGCCCCGAGGTATTATCGGAACTCGCTCCACTCGTCCCATCGCGCGGCAAGCCACGCGGTATTAACCTATATTAGCTCCTCGGCTCGGAAGCGGAAAAGTACCCTTTCCCGCTTCACTCGCTCTACGTCGCTAATAAAGTCCCTGTTGCTAAAATGTCATGCGAATCCTAAGCATCGAAACCAGCTGCGATGAAACAGCGATCAGCATCGTTGATGCTTCGGGTGGCTTGCTACACCCCAAGTTCATCGCACGCGCGAACATCACGCTCTCGCAGGCAAACCTCCATGCGCAGTATGGCGGGGTCTTCCCCTCGCTTGCCAAGCGCGAGCACGCCAAGAGTCTCGTCCCTATCTTGACCCAAGCGCTCACTGAAACAAAACTCCTCAAAAAAAGAACTCGCCCCGAGATCACCCTCGCCCTTCAAAAGAAACTCGTAGAACTGTTTAAACACGAGCCGGAGCTTGCAGCGCAATTTTTTGAATTCATCCCCCTGATCAAAAAGCCCGCGATCGATGTGATCGCCGTCACCTATGGCCCAGGGCTTGAGCCGGCACTCTGGGTCGGAGTCAACTTCGCTCGCGCACTGGCGATCGTTTGGGACATTCCTCTCGTCCCCGTCAACCACATGGAGGGGCATATTTTCGGCTCCCTTGCCGACCGCACGAAAGCGGGCCATTACGGCATCGCGCCGGTGACATTTCCCGCATTAGCACTCCTCGTCTCCGGCGGGCACACGGAGCTCGTCCTGGTCAAGAAACTCCGCTCGTACCGCCTCTTGGGAAAAACGCGTGACGACGCAGTGGGTGAGGCATTTGATAAGGTAGCGCGCATGCTAGGCCTTCCCTATCCCGGCGGCCCGGCGATATCAAAACTCGCCGCAGAGGCAGCAGCACAGGGTGTCACGAGCTTCCCCTTGCCGCGCCCGATGATCAAGTCAGACGACTTGGACTTCTCCTTCGCGGGGCTCAAGACCGCCGTGCTCTACGCTATAAAGAAACTCGGTCATGAATTGACGCAAACAGAGAAGCTTGCTCTGGCGCGTGGCTTTCAAGATGCCGTGGTTGATGTCATCGCTTCAAAGGTTGCTCACGCCGCACAGGCGAATAAGGTGCGCACCATCGTCGCGGGCGGTGGTGTTGCCGGCAATACACAGATCCGCGAAGCGCTCACGCGCTTCGCGGCAGACCACGCCATCACCCTGCGCACCCCCTTGCCCGAGCTCTCCACGGATAATGCCCTCATGATCGCCCTGGCATCATACTCCCTCGCCGCAAGCAAAAAATTTAAAAACCCAAAGACCCTCAAGGCCGCCGGCAACCTTACCTTGGGGCGTTAAATATTGCTAAGTGATACTTTCTGTGTTACCGTCTTAGATGGAACTGACGGGGCCTGCCCATCAGTCGTTTTAAAATAGGAGACGCCTATGAACGCCGTAGTACAGCCGTTGAAGGTCCGTCCTTCGACAATCGCAATGGTCATGGCATACGAGCACCCTGGACTTGTTGAACGTCTGCAAGAGAAAATGCTACTGTCCGAAGACGAGGCTAAGACCCTCTTCCAAGACACGAAGCGCTTTTTATTTCTATGCAGTATTTCAAAGAAGCCCCTGGCGCCATCGGCCCAAATCGACGAATGCTGGCACAACTTCATCCTCTTCACCAAGGACTACGACCGCTTCTGCAATGAACACTTCAACACGTTCATTCATCATCGGCCGAAAACCCTTGCAGAACGTGCTTCCTCTGATGGCACGATAGTGAAAGAAACGGTTGCCATCGCTCGCGATGTTTTTGGCGACAATGTCCTCACTCAAAACTGGTCATATCGTCGCAATGGAACGGGCGAGTCGCCAATATGTGATGACAATATCGACAACTGCCAAGGGTCAACCAACTGTCAAAGCAGTACCTCTGATCCTCCGGATAAATAAACCTATCACGGATAATTCCCTCCCCGTGCACCACCTTGGTGCACGGGGAGTTTTTTAATTCTTGCAATAGTTGTTTTTTAGGTCGTCTACAATCTTTTGATATCCCATATCAAGAACTATTTTCCACGACAGGCGGTAGGCATTTGTTTCGGGAGACGTATCGTATCGGGCGATATTCCGGCGAAACCGTTCCTCGTCTTTTAGTACATCCAGATATATATACGAGTGCACCGCATGTATAAAAATATGATTGCGAACTAAGACCGGCTGGTCTGGGAACATTGTATTAAAAATTGGCCCGAAATTTACTTTTTGGGCATTATCAGAGAATAAACGATGGATGATCTCATGGGTAAGCGTATCCACAAATGCATCCTCTGTATATTTTGCGGGAATTACCATAGGATCGCTGAAGGCACGTTCATGCGCAGTGACAATAAAAACATCTATGGTGTTTTGATAGAAATTTAAAGTAAGGAATTCTTGAAGACCATCTAGTATGATCGTTTCAAATTTTTTCCATTCGTCAGAATAAGCCGCGATCTTCTTATTCACATCTTCAAACGAAAAGAATGTGGATTCATTCTTTTCGTTCTTCATATACGATATAAAAATTGGGTCAAGAAATTTTCCATACCCAATGCGTATCTCCGGTTTTGTTGGTCCTGAATATTGCATGTAAACTTAGATTAAACTACGAATGAAACGAGATGGCCCACTAGACCGTCGCTAACTACCCCACGAGCGGGAATGAGACCGTCACGTCCGTTCCCTTGCCCTTGATGGATTCCACCCCCATGAAGCCGCCCATCCTCTCCACAAAGGCACGCGCGATCCAGAGACCCAAGCCCGTGCCACGGATGTCCTTCGTCTCCTGGGAGCGCACGCGGTAAAATTTCAAAAACATTTTTTCGTGATCCTCGGCAGAGATGCCGATGCCGGTGTCGCTCACGCGGATGACGCCCTTGTCATTCACACGCGACACCGTGATTGTGACCGATCCTGACGGCGTGTATTTAATGGAGTTGCCCACCATATTGACGAGCACCTGCCGCACGCGCGCCGGGTCAACGACCACCTTCACATTCTCCTCGGTTTTAAATGAAAGCGCCAGGCCTTTGTCCTTCGCGGGAAATTCAAACATATCCGCCACCTCGCGCGTCACCGCACCAAGGTCGGTCTCCGTGCGGGCAAAGTCCATCTTGCCGCTCTCAATGCGCATCACATCGAGCATGTCGTTGACGAGCGACTGGAGCTGCTCCGCCGAGTGGGTGATCAACCCCACGGTCTTCTTGTCCGGCTCGGCCAATTGCCCCGACTCGGTCAAGATACTCGCATACCCGCTGATCACCGTGAGCGGCGTACGGAGCTCGTGCACCGTCATGGACATGAAGTCGTCTTTCATCTTGTCTGCTTCGGCGAGTTTGCCATAGAGGACAGTGTAGTCCGCGATGCGCGCCTGACGAAGCAAGAGGATCACCATAAGGATGGTGAGGAAGAGGGCTACTCCGTACGCGGAGCGAATACCACCCGCGGCCAGCGCATCAAGCTGCCCCATAGAAATATCCGACCACAGGAACGCCACAACGTTGCCCTCTGCATCAGAGATGGACTGCACGCCGCGCGAGAGCCGCTCGCCGGTGGCCGGGTCACGTACATTGGAAATGAAGGTTACGCCGGGGTTGGTCGTGGCAACGCGATACTCAAACCCACCTGAGGTCGGCGATACGCCGATCGCTTCCGTGGTGCCCACTTCCTCGGGGTTGTTTGAGGCAATGATGCGCACGCTGTCCCCTTCCTTAACCCCAACTTTGAGCGTAGCGATCTTGCTGACCTCATTGATCTCATTGCCATGAGCCGCGACACGCGTGACATACGCCTGGAGCGATGTCGGGTCATTGAGCGTATCAGTTACAATGTCCACCGTTGAGTCATGGAGTGTGCTGATACGTGCAGACTCGGCGCGCTGCTCGTTCTTTTGCGCCGCAAGAAAGAATTGCTCACCACTAAAAAAGAATGCCGCCGGTACAAGCACGACAAGGAACGCGGTGTAGAGCACCTGCGGGTTATTCTTGGCGAAGGATACTCCGCGCTCAATCGCTTTGACGGCGTCAATACGCATGATGCTTACGCCTGTGGCGATGTTGGGCCACCTGCGCTCCCTGCAGCGCCCGTTGAAGACGAATTCTGGTCACCTGAGGTATCGGCCATGCCAACGCGAGGATTGCGATTGCCGAAGTAGAGGAAGAGCCCTGCGATGATGATGCCGATAAGAATTGCGAGAATGGTGAGCGTGAAGCCATTGACGAGCGACGGCTCAGCCGCGGGCGTGGTCCCCGTGAGCGTCCCCTCAACAGTCAACGCTGCTGCCTGCTTGGTGAATGACACCGGCTGGCTTTTTGCCACAATGGTACCCTGGGCGTTGGTGACGGCGGCATAGACCTGGTGGCTGCCGTCAGGGAGCTCCTTGGTGAGCGTGTACTGCCAGTTGCCGTCGGCATCAGCCTGCACCACCACAACGATCGGTGTGGAGAAGATGTAGATCGTGACGAATGCGTTGGGGGTGGTAGTCTTTCCCTGGATGGTGAGGGTCGTAACAGCAGGAGTGGTGGTGGCTGCGGGGACGACAACTGTGGCGGCAACACCGCTCACGACGATGGTGTCCGTGCGCTCCGTACCGGTCGTGCGTGGGTCTTCAAATGTTTTGGGCACATCCTGCGGGGCAATCGCTCCCGGTGTCGTGGCAATGATGAGCGTGCTCGGCGCGCCGCCTATCGCCGGTCCTACATTCACCGTCACTTCGGTAGATGCCGCAACGGGTGTGGGTGTTGGTGTTGTGGTGGTTGTGGATGTAGGAGTAGACGTTGTTTTTGTGCTCGTTGATATATTTATTCCCCCCTGAGTAGTCTGTGCTACTGTGCCATTGGTATTGATACCACCGGTCGTCGTGAGTGCAAAAGAAACTGAAAAACTAATGAGAACTGCAAGGATTCCAAAAAATGAGAGGATTTTTTTCATAGGCATTATTAATATTTCTTAAAGTATACCATGGAGCCCTGGGCAGTAATCCACAGGTCAATTTTAGCTTGAAATATAGGGATATTTGACAAAATGCTATTTTTAGCATATACTGTTGCTCATAAGTTTTTGAGTTCCTTGACGTTTCCTTCCAACCAATAACCATTCGGCAAGCGCCGAGAGGAGGAGTAATGAACAAAATGTTTGCAGCCTTGGTGCTCGTCGCAACGACCGTTGTCCCGAGTGTCTCGAACGCCGCAATCGCGGACAGCTACGATGGCGCCGTCACGGGGTACTACATGCCCTGCGATAACGGTCGTCTCTGTGGCTTCTTCGGCGGAGAATTGGGGAATGTGCCGGTTCTGTACATGTCTACTGATCCGACGATTTATACACCCATTCCCCCGGGCACCGCCGTCAACGTTTACACCTACCAGGACATCCAGAACGGCGTACTGGGATTTGACCCCGTCGTCTGGAGCCAGGTCGGCTACACGATCGATTCGTGGGTGAACTCGTCGTTGTTCAACGTTAACGGTATGACACCTCCGACGACCTGTGTAAGTCCGAGTGGCGATCTGTTTTGTGCGTACAGTGCACTTCAGGCAAACGCCATCGTGTGGGACATCACTGGCCCCGGGTCTGTGGATCTCATGGCTGATCCTATCGGTCCCGACCAGGGAGTTGAGCTTCAGAATTTCTTGACTGACGCAACCTCGGGCGCACACAATGCCTTTGATTGGTCGGGTGTGATGCAGGTGGTAAGCGTCCCCGGTGGTGACACATTCGTGTACATCACTGGAGGCGTAAGTATGCCTTCTGTTCCCCTTCCGCCAGCAGCATGGCTTTTTGCCAGCGGTCTCATCGGTCTGGTGGGCGTCTCACGAAGGAAAGCCCCCTCACCGCGATAACAGCATTCGTATAACATTTAGACAAAGGGCAGGAGACAGTCTCCCGCCCTTTTATTTTGCCCATTTTTCTTTATACTATTACCATGCACCGAACACTCCGCAGGCCGAACGGCTTTACGTTAATTGAACTTCTGGTCGTTATCTCCATCATCAGTCTTCTTTCTTCGGTCGTTCTTGCTTCATTGTCACAGGCACGAGCCAAGGCTCGTGATGTGGTGCGTATCCGAGATCTTGGAGAAATCCAGAAAGCACTTGAGCTTTCTTTTGATAAGTATGGTTATTACCCGATTAAAAATGGAACTTCTGTTCAGGCTGCACTAAGTACCACAGGCAACACAAACTGGACTACCCTAGGAAACGGACTGAAGACGGACGGCTTTATGGCAAAACTTTCAGTTGATCCAACAAACAATGGTGGTATCATGACCTCGTCAACGGGATACGCATACCGCTATCAAGTATCTGCTGACGGGAAATCCTATGACCTTATTGCACGATTTGAGACCGAAAATTCACTGCGATGCGAGATACTTCATCAAAATGCATATGTTACGGCGGGACCCAGCGGTACCCCATACACAACCGCGGGGTCAGTCCTCTGTCCAAACAGCAACGATTCAGTTGATCAATACAACCACCTCTACCTCATCGGCAACAAAAATTAACCCACCCCCTCAACCTAAATTAGCAAAGAAAACACCCCGGGTGCGCGACGCGCACCCGGGGTGAGGGTTATTGCTGTTTAAGTTTTAAGCCAAACGTTATTGCGTTATTGCGGTGTGGCTAATCCTTGGATGTCAAAGATGTAGCCGTTTACCGCATCGCCATTTACGACTACGTCAGCCACCGGAATGGGCGTGTCGTTCCCGAAGCCTCCAACCGAAACAGCAAGCGGTATGGTGAAACTTCGCACTAACGTACCTGCCACGATCTGCACATATGCGGTTTCGATGCCCGTGCCATAATAGTAATTGACTCCGAAGTGGTACGTGCCGGTCTCGAGCGCCGCACACGAAACATAGTAGTGCTCAGGTCCTTCGCCTGACGTATCGTCAAGGTCAAGATACCCAGACACCCCTTGCCTGTTAGAATAGAACACATGCGTGCCGTTCGGCTCGAAAGCGTGTAGATCCACGTCGGGCTGTGATCCCCACGTGAGTGTTGCGGTGATGATGCCGTCTTGTACTGTCTGCGGGGGCTGCTCAAGGCCATTCATCGTTGCAACAATGTCCGGCACGACCTTCGTCGCTGAACGGCTACCTTCAGCCATATATTCAACAATAAAGTTATGCCCGCGCCAATCGCTTGTTGTCGCACCTGAAAGAATGTTGGTGAGATTAGAAGCAAGGGGTGGAAGCACTCCAGTTGGAGTGGCGAGGGCTATCGCCGCAATCACCCCGTCTTCCACAAGCGTGGTGTATGGCCCGTCGCCCCCGACAAAACTTGCCGGATTTGCGACCGACACGATACCGAAACTTCGGTTCTGGATCGGATCTGATCCATTGTAGAGGATCTGCTAAGCCGCATTCGCGAAAAAGTTTCCTTGGGAATGACTGACTGCAATGACTTTTTTCCCGCTCAGAATACTCGTGCGGTAGAGCGCGATATGATTTGCAAGGTCTTCATCACCCACCATGGTAGAGAAGTCAAACCGAGTCGCCATCTTAAGCAACTCTTCCCGCACCGCATCAGGTACTTCATCTCCCCCGCCAAGCCAACGCCAGAACGAAACCACTACGTTGTCTTGTCCAAGTCGTTGTTTGAGCGACTCATACAGATCAGCCATCAAATCATAGGACTCGTTATATGCGAGATCGAATTCAAGCTTGCTGAATTCATCGGGGGTGAGAGTTGAGCGAAGATTCCTTTCAATAACCTCCTTCGATGAATCGGCATCATCCTTTGTGTTCATGATGCCGTTCCCGAACACTACCACCGTACCCGTTTCGCTGCGACAGAACGTACCTTCGGCGCTTGCCTGCGGCACAAACCATACAAGAAACATCCACATCACACCGATTATGCGTTTCATTTGCTATCTCCTCTTTCCGTTGGTTGTATTAGTTGGGAAGCGTTGCAGGGCTAATGTCGCAGGTTGTAGCGATCTGCGAATTCGGTGTTCCTTTGAATACCTCCCCACCCAATTGATCATTGTAAGCGAAGTACGCTTTGTTGCGCTCGTCGGTGTTGAGAATGATAGAACGTAAATCTTTCTTCATTTCATACGAAGCATGCGCTGCTGAAACATCATCGCCAAGCGTATACGTGAGACACTCGGACGCACGCCCTGCCTCCTCCGCGTGCTGAATCGACAACTGCTTGTCACCAGAATCAGCAAGTGCTTTCTCCACCACTTTCGCATACTGGAAAAGTGCGGCGCGTTTTTTTGCAGAGTCTTGATACGTCGCTTCGATGTACTGCCTGGCCGGCTGGTAAACATTTTCTCCATTCGGATCGGAGGGCACAATTACCACCGGTGGTGTTGAGCTGCCGCTCGAGGAACCGCCGCCACAACTCGTGAGTGCACACGCACCTCCAAGCACAAGAATACCCGCCCCAAGGGCGAGTCCCAATTTCTTCCAATTTGATTTCATTGTCACGATGTTCTCCTTCTCTGTTGGTTGGTTGATTTCAGTCATGTTTGGCTATAAAAGAGCGAGCCGAATGCACAATAGCACAAAAATTTTGATCTGTATACCCTACCCCCGCGCCTCGCGGACGGCTTTCATGATCGCGTCTTTGTCCAAGCCGTAGTGCTTGATGAGTTCATCGGGAGTACCTGATTGGCCGAAGAGGTTGCGTACGCCGACAAATTTAATTTTGGTCGGGTGCTCCTCGGCGAGTACTTCTGCCACGGCACTCCCCATGCCGCCCATGACCTGATGCTCCTCCACGGTGACAATGCTCTTGGTCTCAGCCGCGAGCTTGATCACGGCCGCGCGGTCGATGGGCTTGATGGTGGCGAGGTTCATCACGCGTGCCTTGATGCCCTCGGCCTCAAGCTCCTGTGCCGCCATGATGGCGTTGTAGACAAGTGCACCTGTGGCGATGATGCCCACATCGGCGTCTCCCTCGGGGCGAAATACGATCTGTGCTTTGCCGATCTCAAACGGCGTTGCCTCGGTGGTGATGATCGGCGTCTTTTCTCGGGCGAGACGGATATAGACGGGAGTGCCGACACGGGCTGCGGCGATGGTGGCTTTCTTCGCCTCGATTGCATCGCACGGCACGATGACCGTCATATTGGGGACCACCCGCGTGAGAGCGATGTCCTCAATGGCCTGATGCGTGCCGCCGTCGGGGCCAACGGAAACGCCCGCATGCGAGCCGGCAATAATGACCGGGCGGTTGTTGTAGCAAATGGTCGTGCGGATCTGCTCCCAGTTGCGCCCGGGGCTAAACATCGCGTATGAGGTGATAAACGGGATCTTGCCCATTGCCGCCATACCGGAAGCGACCGACGCAAGGTTCTGCTCGGCAACGCCCATCTCCACAAATCGCTCGGGGAACTTCTTTGCCAAAAGGTGCATCTGCGTTGACTCAATAAGATCGGCGCACAACCCCACCACGCGCGGGTCCGCCTCTGCGGCGGCAAGGAGCCCTTCGCCGAATCCCTTGCGGATCGGCGCCTGCTCAATATCAGTATCAAAAAGTTTTGGGTTGAGGGGGATGTTCATATTATTATGTATGACCGCCATTTTTTATTCGTGCTCACTCTTTATCTTCCCGCCCAAGGTACGGAGCTCCTTGAGCGCCTGCGCG
>MHUS01000036.1:20522-24718 GCA_001823505.1 Candidatus Yonathbacteria bacterium RIFCSPHIGHO2_01_FULL_51_10
TGTGCGCGATGATGACCGACGGCTTTTCAAAGATCGCCTTCGCCTGCCCTATCGCAGCTTCAATGTCGCGAAAGTTATGCCCGTCGATCTCCTGCACGTGCCAACCAAACGACGCCCACTTCTCGTGGAGCGGCTCAAGCGGCATCACGTCCTCGGTAAAGCCGTCGATCTGGATGTTGTTGCGGTCAACGATCGCGATCAGGTTATGAAGTTTCTTCTTTCCCGCAAGCATTGCCGCCTCCCAGTTCTGCCCCTCATCAAGCTCGCCGTCGCCCAGCATGCAGTAGAAAAATCGCTCCGATGAAGCTCCGCGGTCGATCCTGTCGGCGAGCGCCATCCCCACCGACTGCGAGAGTCCGGAACCAAGGGGACCTGAGCTCGTCTCAAGCATGGGGAGGAATTCACGGTGCGGGTGCCCCTGCAGACGCGAACCGAACTTGCGCAGCGTCATAAGCTCCTCTACCGGGAAATACCCCGAATGCGCCATCGCCGCATAGAGCACGGGGCAGATGTGGCCATTGGAGAGCACGAGGCGGTCACGCTCTTCCCACGCGGGGTTGTGCGGGTCGTGTCTGAGAATATGAAAATAGAGCGCGGTGAATATGTCCGCCATACCAAGCGGCCCCGCGGTGTGGCCTGACTTGGCCTCCACGAGCATCTCAATAATCGACTGCCGAATGGCGTTCGCCTTGAGTTCGAGCTCCTGAATTTTTGCGTCAGTAAGAGTATCCATAAAAAATTATATTGCGGCCGTGCTTCCCGTCTTGAGCCGTTCGATCGCGGCCGGAATATTATCACTCTGCATGATCGCTGAGCCGGAGACGAGACGATTCGCCCCCGCGGCAATGAGCGCCGCCGCGTTGTCAAAACCGACCCCACCGTCAACGCTTATAATAAGCTCAGGATACCGCTCACGGAAATGCTTGATCTTACCCAAGACGCGATCATCGAACGGCTCACCTTGGTACCCGATGCGCGCGATCCCCATGCACTGCACGAAGTCAACCAGAGGCGCCCCTGCGGATGTCTTCATCTCAAGGTACGGAACGATCATTTCGTTGGGCGTGCTCGTGTCCAGCGCGATGCCCACCTCAAGCCCCGGGCGGCGCGGCACAAGCCCCTCAAGGATTCCTGCCAAATTATCCGTACTCTCTGTGTGAAAGATAATCCTTTTGGGCAGAAGCGCGAGCCATTTCGCAAAGGTCGTGAACGGGCGGTCCACCATGAGATCAAGCTCAAAGGCAAGCTCGCCATGAAATGGCATGCCGCTTCCCTGATCCGCCATCTGGGTAAACTGCTCACTGCCCAAGGGAGAGAACGGCCACGTCTTCTCCGACACGAATATGCCATCCATGATATCCACCTGCACCACCGGCACCACACCAACGAGACGCTTCGCGGTTTCGATGAAGTCCTCGAGGTCTTTGGGCATCATTGCGGGGATGATCTCAGTCATAGAATTTATGCTAGGGCGTCAATTTCTTGGATACGACGAACGTGACGCTCTTCGCCGGTGAACGGCTCGTGAAGCCAGACAGTGAGCGCCTCCTTTGCTTCCTCTGTGGAGATGAACCGTGCACCGAAGGAGAGGACGTTGGCATCGTTGTGCGCGCGCGAGAGCCGCACGATCTCGATCGGCCCGCCATAATAGACAGCGGCACGCACGCCATGCACACGATTGGCGGCGATCGCCTCACCTTGACCGGAGCCTCCCAAGATGACACCGCGGGCTGAGGTATCCGCCGCAATGACGCGCGCCACCCGACCTATTGAATCGGGGTAGTCATCGCTCCCGTCAAGGATATACGCACCCATGTCCTCAACCTCATGCCCGAGCTCGGCTAAAAAACGAGCCAGCTCTTCTTTGAGCTCAAAGCCTGCGTGATCTGTGCCGATGATGATCTTCATGCGAGATAAAATTGATTAGCCAACTGCTCCCGTCTTGATCACATGCTCTACGAGTGCGTGGGTGTACCCCATCTCATTATCATACCATGCGAGGACTTTCACCAAGTTGCCGCCAACGACATTGGTGAGGGTAAGATCGGCAATCGATGCGTACGAGCTGCCCACAATGTCCGAGGACACAAGCTGCTCTTCTGTGACGGTGAATACTTTGCTCCAGCGCTCCGTTGCCGCGGCAGCCTTTAAGATGCTGTTCACTTCCTCCACAGTCGTGTCGCGCTTGGCGATGAAGGTGATGTCAGCGATAGACCCCGTGATGACCGGCACGCGGATGGCGATACCGTCAAACTTGCCGACGAGGTCGGGGATGGCGAGCGTCACGGCAATGGCGGCGCCGGTGGTGGAGGGTACGATGTTGTGCGCCGCGGCGCGGCCGCGGCGCCAGTCCTTCGCATCCGGACTATCCACGAGCTTCTGTGTGCCGGTGTAGCCGTGCACGGTGGAGAGTGACGCTTTCTCGATACCGATCGCCTCATGCAAGATCTGGATCAGAGGCGCTGCGGCGTTTGTCGTGCAGGATGCGTTCGAAGAGATCTTGCAGCCTGCAAGCTTGTCTTCGTTGATGCCCATGAGAACCGTCGCACCGGTCACGCCCTCCACGGGCTGGCCTTTCGCAGGAGCCGAGATGACCACCTTCTTGGCGCCGGCATCAAGATGGAGCTTCGCCTTTGCGTATTCCTCAAAGAATCCGGTGGATTCTATCACCACATCCACATTCAGGTCGCGCCACGGAAGTGCTGCGGGATCTTTTTGTTGGAGAACAGCGATCCTCTTGCCATCAATGACCAGCACACCTGATCCGTCGGCGTTTTTCTCTGCGTGGACATCAAGCCCGCTGTGTCCGTACGCACTGTCATATTTAAGAAGATACGCCATGTTGTCCATGTCGCCCAAATCGTTGACCGCCACGATCTCAAGCTCGGGCCGCTTTATGCCAACCTTAAGAAATGCTCGCCCGATCCGCCCCAGTCCATTGATCGCTACTCGTAGTGCCATAAAGAAGTAAGCTCAAAAATTGAATAAAAAAAATAATATACATATATTCTACCACAGGAGGACTCTTTTCTACGATATACCCCGCGCCTTCGGCGCGGGGGTCTTTATGCCGCAGGCGTGGTTGATGATGTTGTATCCGGTGTCGGCGTTGGCGTGGTATCTATTGGCGCTGGCTCGGATGCAGGCTCCGGCGGAGCAGGCGTATCTACTGGTGGTTCTGGCGCGGGTGTAGTGTCCAAAGTGGCGTCAGGCTCCAGGGTCGGTGTCGTGTCTAAGGCTGCGGACGTATCAGGCGCCGATGCGGTATCAGATGGTGTCGTTGTGGCGACGTCTGACGATGCGGGAGTTGTGGTTGTGGTATCAGGCGTTGACGTCGGGTCAGGTTCTGTCGCTTCGGCCGGAGATGCGGTCTGCGTATCTCCAGACGTACTGAGACCAAGCGCACCAAGAACTTTCTTCAAAAGCGGCTCGTCCACGCAGGTCTGCCCGATGCAGATCTTGTTGGTTTGAATCTCCCCCACCGTAAGCTTGCCGAATTCATCAATACTCCACTTACTTGCCGAACCACGGATGGCGCGCACATTGATCATGTCGAAGTCGTTGAGATCGAGCGCACCGATAAACTTGATGCGGCCTGAAGACTCATCAATACTCCAGAAGGAGGATTCGGTGCCGGTTAAGGTGGCAAGGGTGTCTGTGCTTGCGAGGCGTGACCATGAAAGATTTACGAAGGAGAGAATGCTCCCTACGCCTTGTGTGTCTTTCGGGGAAGATCCATCAAATTTTTCAAGTGCAATGCCAACAATGGTCTGCGCGGTGCTCGTGGCTTTCATCCCCGCGCCGGGAGTACTGGAGAGCGTGATGCGGTCACCTTTTGCAATGTCTCCTCCCTCAAGCGTCACTCGAACCGGC
The DNA here is from genome assembly GCA_001823505.1 of Candidatus Yonathbacteria bacterium RIFCSPHIGHO2_01_FULL_51_10. Taxonomy (GTDB): domain Bacteria; phylum Patescibacteriota; class Minisyncoccia; order Phycocordibacterales; family UBA1539_B; genus 2-01-FULL-51-10. Next base: position 24,396 of record MHUS01000036.1, read on the forward strand.
ACGCGCCCCGAGAGTGCGACGGGCGTACTGCTTGCTACATCTTGTCCCAAGAGAAGCCCCGGGGCGGTTGAAATGATACCAAGTGGTATGCTTCCTGCGACCGCTCGAGCAACTTGTCCCGGGAGAGCATCCTCAGCCATATCAACCGCAACGATCTCTCCCGGCGCGAGGGTTGGGTCGTTTGTGGGATAGTTTTCCGCAAGGTCGGTTGATTGAACAGTAATATTAGAAGCATAGATGGTACCTGCGGTAGTTCCACAAGATCCGGTGCTACGCACACAGAGTGATCCTTGAATAGAGAGCGTTGAGACGGGGGTGGTGGT
>MHUS01000037.1 GCA_001823505.1 Candidatus Yonathbacteria bacterium RIFCSPHIGHO2_01_FULL_51_10
CACCGCCCGACCCAATACCGGTTCCACCACCGCCAGTTCCTCCCCCGGCTCCCGTGCCAGAACCAACGCCTGTCCCGCCTCCACCACCTCCTGCGCCAGAACCAACTCCTGTTCCTCCACCTGCTCCGACACCTCCACCACCAGCACCGACCCCTTCTCCAACCCCGACACCTCCACCACCGCCCGCGCCGACACCCACAACATACACCGTAACGGTCACACGTACCGGGACTATTAGCCCTGCGACCCTTACTATTGTCGTGGGTGACACAGTAGTCTTCAAATATACCAACCCGAACGACGAGGTCATACTTTCCTTCTCGCCGCAACCACCGAACAACATAAAGCTCGATAAAGATACCACGCAAAAATCCTATACCTTCACCACTGCCGGCACATACACCTATTCAAAAACTGACGGTGGTGCCACCCAGGCAACGATCTTGGTACAATAACGCTAGAAACACAGACATGAAATTATTTTACTCAACAGCATTTATTCTCATTATGTTCATGGGGTGGGGCATTTACCTTAGTAGGACTTACACTCCGCCTGAGATTGCTTTTGACGTACTTGGTATTCCCCCAAGCTCAATAGCTGATGTCAACACTTCCCCGACAATTCCCACGCAACCACTTGCTGTTGTGCCACAAACACCGTCCCCCGCCACAAAACCTGCCTCCCCTCCTCCCGCAAAGACACCGCCTGCTCCTGTGCCAGCACCAACACCTCAACCACAGGGAGACCGCAGCGTGCCGACCACACCCACAAATGTTATCGTGACCGCATCAACAATGACTCAAGTGAATCTTTCCTGGACCGGATCGACCGACAATGTCGGGGTTTTGGGTTACCGTATCTATCGCAATGGGGTTGAGATCGCAGCAACCGTCGAGACCTTTTACGCCGACATCGAACTCCCTGCAGCAACAACCTTCACGTACTTTGTTGCCGCATATGACGTCTCGGGCAATCTTTCCGGATATTCGAACACCATAGCGGTAACAAAGGGAGATTCGAGTAACGTGATTGTCGTTGCACCAGCACCTACTCCGACACCTTCCCCGACGCCGACCCCTACTCCCACTCCAACACCAACACCTTCCCCGACGCCGACCCCTACTCCCACTCCAACACCCACTCCTTCGCCCACGCCTTCACCAGCCCCTACCCCGACGCCTCCACCTCCTCCACCTCCACCACCTCCTCCGGCAGCCGGGTGTGGAAGCGGTGGCCCATGTACGGCAGCGGATATCGCACCACACAACACGCGGAGTAATTGCTGGGTATACTTAAGCCCGGTCTACAAGGCATACAACATTACGGCGTATGTTGCGAACGGGAACACTCACCCGGGCGGCGATGTTATTGTTCCGTACTGCGGAACGAACATCTACAACTATTTCATTGGCAGCGCCGGTGGACACAAACATTCAAGTTCCGCGCTCAATTCAGTATTGCAAGCATACTACATTGGCGTATTCCAATAACATTCCACCGTATGACAAAAAATAACCACCCACGGAACGTCATGAGGGCACTATTCGTGTCACCCCGTATCCCCGCCGGCGTATGTATTCTTTTTGTTTTCTTTGCCATGGGGATAACATGGTACGCAACAACACTCTCGTCGCGGCAACAACCAGCGCCTCTCTCCTCAACTCTTGGAGAAACGGTTGCCCTCCCCGGGATAGACCTTGTGGTAGAGAGCGTGCGGCGTGATGCGCACGGCACCGGGCCGCTTGTCCCGCGCCCCGGATATGAATTCGTCATCACCACGGTTACGATCACAAACACTTCAGAGCGACCCTTTGAACTCATCCCGCTTCTTTCGTTTCATGTAAAAGATGCCGCGGGGAACGTGTATTCTGTGGCTGCTGTCCCCAGTGAGAGCAACCAGCTCTCGGGTCCTTTGCTTCCGCATGATAAAATACGCGAGGAGATCGGGTTCGAGGTTCTAAAAGATGCGCCGGACCTGCGAATGGTGTTTGAGCCAGGAACACCTGCCCATGATGTGGCCCTTATAAACCTTACGGAAGATCCCGGATTCTTCGGTTGGATCCCTTGGCTCAAAACACCCTAATACTTTTTATCTATGGAATTTTATTTCTCACTACCAAGCACCACGAGCATCAAGAAATTTCTTGTTTGGTTTCTTTTCTTTGGCAACCTCTTGGGAATCGTTGTGCTTTGGCTCACTAATTCGAGCTACTACATCCAAAACCCTGCGGATGGCAACATTCTCATAGCCCTCGGGCGCATTACCGGTCTCTTGGCTGAGTATTTCATCCTTGTACAACTCATGCTCATTGGGCGCGTGCGCTGGCTTGAACATCTTTTTGGATTTGACGTGCTCAACAAAATACACCGCTGGATCGGTTATTCAATCCTCTCGCTCCTCCTCACCCATCCACTCCTCCTCACCATCGGCAATGCCCAAGCGAATGGCGTTCCGCTGCTTTCACAATTTGCAGATTTTCTCGCAAACAAAAAAGACGTGCTGAATGCATTTTTCGCACTTCTCATCTTTATTTTCATCGTCGTCATCTCTATTGTGATCGTCCGAAAGAAATTACGGTACGAGACATGGTACTTTACCCATCTTTTTACCTATCTTGCGATCGGACTTGCGCTCACGCATCAGCTCGGCACGGGAGACTTGCGCAGTGGGTGGGGACTTACCTATTGGTACGTGCTTAATTTCGCCGTATTTGGATTTGTCCTTCTTTATCGATTGATTCGCCCACTGTATCTCTTTTGGCGTCACCGTTTCTTCGTTGAACACATCGTGGAAGAAACCCCCGATACCTTCTCCCTCTATATTTCAGGAAAAAACTTGGACCGTTTTAAATTTGAGGCTGGTCAATACGCCAATATCACGATCCTTGCACGAGGCATGTGGTACACGCATCCATTCTCGTTCTCGTCCGCATACAATGGCGCATTCCTTCGATTTTCAATCAAGAGTCTTGGTGATTACACATCAAAAATACGCGAGCTTAAACCGGGGACACCGATCATCATCGACGGTCCCCTTGGTCTTTTTGTGGAAAAACGCGCCACTCGAGACAAATTTCTTTTTATCGCAGGAGGCATTGGCATCACCCCACTCCGCGCAATGATCGAATCGTTAACTGCACAAAAGAAAGATATGGTTCTCTTGTGCGGTTCACGCACAGAAAAAGATATTGCGTTCAAAGATGAATTTGAACTCTTTAAACAACAATCGCCTTCACTTACGACACACCACATCCTGGGAACCCCGACGGAAGGATACGAGTCGGGATTCATCGACAAAGAAAAGATCGTGCGCCTTGTTCCGGATTTTTATACCCGCGAAGTATTTCTGTGTGGCCCGCCACCCATGATGAAGATCATGGTCGGACACCTCAATGACCTCGGCTTTGATGCACACCACATCCACTACGAAAAATTCTCCTTTTAACTCCCTGCGTTTAGCGCCCTGCGCAAAAACTTGTGTTTTTTGCGATATTGTGGTATAATGTAGTTACGTTCAAAATCTGAAGATGCCCTGCCCCGACACTCTGTCGGGGTTTTTCTTTGCCACCGCTCCTTGTATACTAAAGTCTATGAGAAAGATCCCCACGCGAAAACTCCTACTCGGCGTTGCTATCATTATCCTGGGATGGTACGGGTCACAGACCATGCCGATTGACAGCCCCGCCTCTGCCGGCGATCAACCGGCAGCGGCTCAAGGCAAAACACTTGCAAACAACCTGATCGCGGCAGTCACGACCACTCGCACCGACCCTTATGTCCCCACCGGCACAGGCCCACTGCAACTGGCCGTTCGTTCAAAGACAGCAGGTTGCCAGATCAACGGGTCGCTACCGGACCCTCTCTGCACACCGGGCGCGGTATTTGCTGCCGCTACCCCTGACCAGATCTGCCAGAAGGGCTACAGCAGGAGTGTCCGGAGCGTATCGGTGAGCTTGAAGAAGCGCGTCTATCAAGAGTACGGGCTCACCTACCCCCAGCCAACCGGCTCATACGAGGTCGATCACTTGATCCCCCTTGAGCTGGGAGGCTCAAACGATATTGCGAATCTCTTCCCAGAAGCCGCCACGCCCACGCCGGGGTTTCGTGAAAAAGACGTCGTGGAGAACTATCTGCACGGAGAGATGTGTGAGGGCACCATCGACCTTGCCCGTGCGCAGGAGCAAATTGCCACTGATTGGACCGTTGTATATGACCACATAACCCCCACTCAACGGGCCGCTCTTTTGCAGCAATTCAGAAGCTGGGCTGATTAACCTGTACTTGGGGTTCCCGCAAATATTCTGATACACTGATTACAACAAACTCATGGATCAACTCATCCCATTCATTATCGCCTACAAATACGAGATCCTCTTCCCCCTCGCCATTATTGAGGGCCCGCTCCTTGCTGTTGTTGCCGGATTCTTGGTCTCATTGGGAACCCTCAATGTGTTTATCGTCTATGCGATCATCGTCCTAGGTGACGTCATCGGGGACAGCATATTCTACCTGCTTGGACGTTCGGGTCATTCGTTCCTCGCAAAACACGGCCACTTCATCGGCGCCACTCCCGAGCGCCTTGCCACTACCCGCGAATATTTTGACAATCACCACACCAAAGCGATCACCGCCTCAAAACTCATCCACGGGATCGGCGTCACCGGGCTCATCACGGCGGGAAGCCTCAAAATCCCCTACCGTAAGTTTATTACGACCTGCATGCTGGTGTCATTCCCCCAGGCAGCAGTACTCCTTGTTATCGGCATCCTCTTTGGTCACGCATACAACCAGATCGGGCATTATTTTAGTGTCTTCGCGGAATGGGGAGTCATCGTAGGGATCACGGTGTTAGTGATTTTCTTGATCTACAGACTGACAAAACGGTTACCATCGGCATAACATTATGGCTTCAGACCCCCAAAAACTGCGGATTGCGCTCATCTGCGATCCTATCGGCGATGGCAAGGCGGGAGTCATTGTGTCAACGCGACGCTTTGCACGGCTCCTCAAGGACCGTGGCCACCATGTCATTTTCATCGGAGC
>MHUS01000038.1:0-457 GCA_001823505.1 Candidatus Yonathbacteria bacterium RIFCSPHIGHO2_01_FULL_51_10
ACCCCATCAGCCAATCCTCCGCTCCCCAGCCATCGGTGCCTGAGTCAAAGTTCACGTTCCACCAGGTGTAGCCGCCGGAGACAACGGGGCCGGCGATCACGGTGCCGATCGCTCCCGTTGCTTGTGAGCCGAGGAGGGTGCCATTGGCAGTGGCGCGGATGTTGAGGGTTGCGGTAACCTGGACGCGCTGGTTGAGGGTGAATTTAGTTGAGGTGGTGCTCTGCGTCGTCGCTGACACGCTGGCGGTCTGGGCAGAGACGTTCCCTGCCGCGTCGTAGGCTTGTACGGTGTAGGTGTAGGTGGTGGCGGCAGAGAGTCCGGTGTTGGAGTAGGTGGTGGCGGTGGTTGAGGTCAGGAGAGTTCCGCCACGGTAGATCTTGTAGCCGGCTACTCCTGTGTTGTCCGTGGAAGCGCTCCAGGTGAGGTTGATCTGTGAGGTTGAGGCGGGGGTGGCGGT
>MHUS01000038.1:501-1741 GCA_001823505.1 Candidatus Yonathbacteria bacterium RIFCSPHIGHO2_01_FULL_51_10
GGGGGTGGAAGTATCAAATGCTGCGACGATCTGATTTCCCATGATCGCCTTTCCTTCGGCTGTCGCATGACAGCCATCAACGGTTTGCGCTGCCGAGAGTGGCCCTACCACAGGCCCCCGAAACGCCAGCCCGTTTAGAACGAGCTGGTCAACAATTGACTGAGCGGTCGCGGGGCCTGTTGCGCCGGCGATCGAGCACACATGACCGTCCGTATAGGCAGGCTGCGCCGAGACATATATCGTTGCGGTGGGGACACGACGACGGAGTTCGGTAAGCACGGTTGTTGCTCCTGTGTAGGTATCAAGTGACGGGGTCTGGTTGAGTGAAGTACAGAGCTCAAACCAAAATACCGTCGTTGGGTTTGCGGTAAGAGTAGTGTTAAATGAACCCCAGTATTTACTTTGATTCGTGAGGTTGTTCGCCCACGCGCCAATGCTTCCACCACCATAGGTGGTCGTTTGCGTGGTCCACAGTTTCTGTCCTCCTTGTGTGTGATACCCATCAACACCATTTAAAGTCATTGAACATCCCAAGAACCCCATGGTCCCCGTGGGCGCAGGAGGAACTACTTGCGCGAGTTGTCCGCCCTGTACCAATGAAAGAATGCTGTTGACCTGTTGTTGGATCGCATTCAGCTGTTGTGTAAAATAATCAAGAGAAAATGTTTGAGCATTTGCAACAGAAAATGGGGCTGCGACGAGCGCCAGTGTTAAAAAAATATTCCGAACTGACCGAGTACGCGTTTTTAAAAAATTGGTAACCATTGAAATAACATAATTCTGATAATATGCCATGAGAGTGAAAACTTACAGAAAGAACCGCACAAGATACGTATATCTTGTAATACAGTTATGGTTCATATTGTACCATGGCCTGAAATTCTCCGCACTGCAAAAGTGCCGAAGGGTCCCTAAAAACCGACTATTCCGGCTTTAAAGCGGTGGCGGTGTAGGTATTCCCGGGATCCCACAGCATCCACGAAGTAAGCCCTGCGTCATAGGTCGCCTGAATCTGCCCGCGCACCTCGGCAACATCATAATTGCCACCATAATCAAAGTCCTGAAGCCACGGCCGCATCTTTTGTGCCGAATAAGAGGTCTTGGTGTAAAGCTGCGGAGAAGTGCTGGCGACACGCTCGGAGCCGATCGTCTCTACCGGCGTCGTGGTGGCGATGGTGCGGCGCACCGCCGCGTCCATCACAAACTTGATGAGGTCGTAGGGGTGCTGATTAGGATTCGA
>MHUS01000038.1:1768-6539 GCA_001823505.1 Candidatus Yonathbacteria bacterium RIFCSPHIGHO2_01_FULL_51_10
ATCAAAATACGGTAATGTTTTTTCGAGCTGTTGACCGATGTTGAGATCGTCGGTATTCGTCGTGGTCATGCCAAACAGGTCCGCCGACATCACGATCCCCTCCGGCGCAAGCGCATCGTGCAAATATTTAAAGAACGATTCAAGCACTTCCGCTTTGGTCTTCCCCGCCACTGTGGACACTCGTATGTCCTTCATATTTCCGTCGGAAGGATAGCGGATGTAGTCAAAGTTGATCTCATCAAATCCTATATCGTGCGACTCTTTGGCAAGCGCAACGATATAATCCCAGTACGCCTTCTCAGAGACATCCACAAACGAGAGCCCTTTGCGATCTTTCCACACACCGCCGTCGGAGAGCCGCTTGATCGCAAGCTCGGGGTGGATCTTGGTGTAATAGGGATCCTGAAATACCGCGATGCGACCAATGGCATAAATATTTTTGCTATGGAGTGCCTGGATGAACTCCCGCATGTCCGGGACGCGATTCTCCGCGGAACCGGCTTTCACGAGAAGTGGGTCACTGACCTCAAACGCGATCTTGCCGGTGTAGTCCTTGATGTCGATGACCAGGGCATTCACCTCCGTGTCGTCGGCGATCTTCACCAACTTAGCGCGAAAGGATGGCGTGCCGGCGACCCATGACGACATGTAGATCGCTTTGACCGCCGCAGGTGTCGCGATGTGCACCGCTTTCGGTGCCCCTGATATCGCAGCTTCTACTTCCTGTGCGGGTGGCGCCTCTGCGACCGTACGGTCATACAAAGGAGCACGGAGTGACGGCATCGCAAATGCGACAAGTGAAAACGTGCCGGCGAGTGCTGCGCAGAGAATGGTTATCCGTGTGATGAGCTTACGCTTCATGCCTGGGGATGGACACCATCGTGAGCTTGGTTTTGGACGGAGGAGGAATGGAGAGGAGTTGTCATGTCGCCGCTTCGATGAGCAACACCTGAAAAATACGAAACGACTGCTACCACAAAACCCAAGACCACAAAGAGAATAGTCTTCATCCATCCGGGCAACCCGAGGAATGGGAGCACCATGACCAAAACTCCAAGAAGCACCATGACTGAATTTCGTACACGCATAGCAATATTGATTAAATAGGTGTCCCTATCATACCACAAGCATTTTCCTGCACCAGCACAAACCAGTTACATCGACTTTACGTTATTAGAGTTAGACTACTTTTGTTACCCTAAACTGCTTGTATTCATCAACCTTAAACTGGAAGTCCGGGTAGCGCTCATTGAGCTTATGAATAAAGACTTCATCAGTAGTGAATCGCTCAGAAAGATTAACGTTACTGTAATTGTCCCCGCGCATAGACAAGTAGGGAGAGTAGACTTGTGTGTCTCCTTCCTTCATCTCTGACCATTTATAGATATTCGTCCGTTCAATAAGCCTATCACAAATTTTCTCCCAGACGGATGGCGAACTGGCAAGACTAGCATCGAGTGCATCGAAGTCATCATTTTCAATGGCAAGAAGTGCCATCTCTTCGTCCTTTTTCAGGGCTTCGGGCATGTAAGTATAAACATCACGTTTGTTTTGCCCACTCCTCAGTGCGTATATTTGTTTAATAAAATCAGGATCGCTTTTTAAGTCTTCGCCTGCTTGTTCGTACACGAAAGCAGCCTCTGTGTGCATTGCTGTCTCGAGCATAAAACTTTTATCGTTTTTAAAGCTTTCGGGAACTTCTCGAAGTTGCCGGGATATTGAGCCTGGATTATTTTTTAACTGAGCAAGATACTCTTCCCGGGATATTTCTATACTGGCACGATCCGACCCGTCCAAAGATGCAAGTATCTTCTCGGCCTCCTTGTGAATGTGGATCTTCTTAAATAAATGTTTTGATAATACTTCTTCTCCGATCTCCTTCCTTTTTTCACCCGGCAACCCTGCTTTCCCTCTGGCAACTTGTTCCGGCGTTATTTCCGAACCTGTCGTAATATCACCATCAGTATGAATTGCAATAAACTCAAATATCCTCCTGTCTGGTGTCATGACGTATACGGGAATCCCTTTTTGCTCCGCAAGAGACACATATTCCTCAAAAGCCGCAACATCTCCTCGCATCTTCCCTGAAGGATCAACCGCTACCGTTTTAAACATCCCAAAGATTTTTGGGTTATCCACAATAATTTCATTGTATCCTTTGTCATCGCCTCTTTTAGAAATAATCGCATCAATTTTTGTCTGGGATATACCCTCCTGGCCAATTATTTTTCTACCTTTAATCCCGGTGGTGTATGAGCCCGCATCGCCTTGCTCAGCACCAGCAATATCACCGCCACCAAGTATTACCCCAACGTTGTTTTCCCATAATCCTTGACCGCTCCCCGGGATAACAGACGACGTTGAGATGGAAGGCTCTAGAGACAAAAGGAGGTTAATATCATCTTCAAGTGTTGCTCTCTTTTCAACATTGGAAAGCTCATTGTGCCTGAATTCTTCTCTTGTTAGAAACGCGTGGACAATGAACGCATTGTTTCTCAGAATTGTCTGGTCAACGCTTTTTTGAAAGTTAGTAAATTTTTCCTTTGCCAGTTCGTCCGCCCTCGCATAGTGCTCGGCAATTTTTGCTTTAAGCGACCCGAGCTTCTCGTCGTTTTCAACGAGCATCTTGATATTCGCTCGTTCTTCAACAACATCTTCAGCGGTTAATTCTGAGCTACCCCCCAACCGCTCAGCAAGGAGGGTCGCCTCCTCCGCGCGGGCATGAGAGAGAACCGCAATATTCCCTTCTTCTTCCGGAGTAAGTATCTCCTCAAGGTCAAGGCTCACTCCGAGTTTTGCTAATTGGTTATGACTCTTCTTTCGTTCGGCATGAATCATTTCTGCTATTTTTTTTCGTTCACTCGCCAAAAACTTCTTTGAATACTCCCTCTCGCTCAAAAGTACAGGGTCCTCAATCGATCTCTCTTGCATTTCAGACACACCTTTATGAACAACACGTGGTGTCTCCCCTTCCGGGTCAGGGATGTCATTCTCAAGTGGCGGTGGTACGTCACCATGGGGATCCCACGGTTCTTGAGCCTGGGCCGGCGCGCCGTATTCCGGTGTAAATGGCGGCGGGGTACCGCTGTCCGGGGACCATGTTTCACTGCTTGGGGGGCCTTCTCTCATGCTGTTAGTATACCTTAGATTGAATGCCGTTACGCCGGCGCCACCATCACCACAAACTCACCGCGGACCTTGCCGGGGTCTTTTGCAAATACTTCCAGGAGCTCCCCTGCCGTGCCGGCAAGGAACTCTTCATGGATCTTGGTCAGCTCACGCCCGAGGATAACCCGCTTATCAGGCGCAAATTTATTGAGCGACTCGAGTGCTTTGAGAATACGATGGGGTGATTCGTAAAACACAACAGTACGCTTGGATCCGGCGAGTTCTTTAAAGAGCGTCTCCCTCCCCTTCTTGTGCGGAAGAAACCCAAGAAAGAGAAAGTCAGACGCAGGCAAGCCGCTGGCTGAGAGCGCGGCGATGACAGCCGATGGGCCGGGAATGGTGACAATGGAAACCTTGCCCCCAAAATGCTCTCGCACCTGCGCCACAAGAAGAACCCCCGGGTCGGATATCGCCGGAGTGCCGGCGTCTGAGACAAGTGCTATGTTCTTCCCTTCTTCAAAGAGCTCAAATACCTTTTCCACCTTCGCGAGCTTGCTGTGCGAATGGTAGCTCATCGTCGGTGTTTTGATGTCGTATTTCTTCAAGAGATTTCCGGTCGTTCGCGTATCTTCACAAAGCACCAGATCAGCCTCCTTAAGCACGCGAATCGCCCGAAGCGTGATATCTTCGAGATTGCCGATGGGCGTGGCGACGATGGAGAGAGTGGGCATTGCCTCACACTACACAAAATCTTTCTTGTTGCCAAGGCGCGCCATGCTACTTGTCAAAGAATTCTACCATCTGTTTGCCCATAGTTGATTTCCCGCTGGCGTTCGCGTGGCAGGGATCGGCGGTCTGCCCTGTTGCAAGCGGACCAAGGACAGGACCCTTCTGAGCGAGGCCATTCGCCACCAGCTTGTCTGCTATCTCTTGCATTTTTGCAGGGCCGTCGGCGCCGGCGATACCACATACATGCCCTTCGGTATACATCGGCTGTGCGGAGACATAGATCACGGCGTTGGGAATTCGCTTCAAGATTTCTTGTCGCACGACAAGAGCGTTTTCATAGGTATCGTTAGCCGTGCCTCCCTTTTTTACGGAAATACAAAGTTCCATCCAAACTGCTTTTGTGCCGGGATTCTTCGCAAGAATGGCATCAAAACCACTCCAGTAGGTCTTTGAGGTCGGCAGAAGTCCCGCCCACGCGCTGATCGTACCACCACCAAAATCCCCCACCTCGCCCCAAAGTGTCGTCCCTCCCTCAGAATGATACCCTTCGATCGCATTGACCGTCATCGAGCACCCCAAGTACCCAACAGAATTTTTAGTAAAAGAAACATTATTGCTGTTAGCTGTTCCCTGTGGCGGTGGAGTTATGTTACCTGTACTGCTAGCCCCTTCTGAAGATCCACGAGTAGATGGAGGTTGCCCGTTCGTCGATGTGGCAAATGGCGTTACATTTCCTGTACCAAAAAGATTGATATCGGTACTTCTTCCATACCAAAACCCGATACCTCCAACAAAAAACAAGGCGACTAAACCAATAGCAATATGTTCCTTTTTCATGGTGAAATTATTTAACAACGTACTTTACAGTATAACATTTTTAAATGTTTTCTTTAAGCCCGTTGTATCCCCCACCGCCGGCGCCGTTCGATTCCTG
>MHUS01000039.1:0-4387 GCA_001823505.1 Candidatus Yonathbacteria bacterium RIFCSPHIGHO2_01_FULL_51_10
AATTGTAGGTGTGACATCCTCGTGGTTACTTAACGTGTAATGGTATACCGCTACAGTATCCCACGGGGATGTTGCGTTTCAGGGTAGAATTCAGGAACGGCGGCTTGTTTTTTTGTGCAAAATATGCTATAATACATAAGTGCGCTGGATGGCCGCTCCGCCTGTATTATGCAGGGGAGAGGAAAGTCCGAACACTTCCATTGTGCGCAAGCATAATTGGAGCAGGGTAGCGGCTCCGACGCCTCGACTGAAACGTCGGGGTACGGAGCTCCGACTAACCGTCGGAGGTAACGCCCGTCGCGCCACCTACGATGGCGCAGAGGTGCGAGCAGAGACGCCGCAGCGCGAAAGTGATGCGGCACCAGACAGCAATGTCTGGTGAGTCCCGATAGTGATATCGGGGGTGAAACGGCAAAATCCTTACCTGAGTGCAAGGCCGTGTCGCTTGTGCGTAGCACAAGCTAGTTAATAAAGTGTTTAAAAGTAAAGGAGAAAGTTTGTAAAGTAAAATGCAAATGCACCCACTTTATGAACTTCGTAGCTTTTCACTTTAGTGACTTGCTCGCGCTGCGCGCGAGCGGAGTGCCGCATAGATCCTGCGGGTAACCGCAGGGCAAGATAAATGGCCATCGTTCCGATTCGTCGGGATACAGAATTCGGCTTATAAGCGCACGCGTATAGATCAAAATCCCCGCCGTAAGGCGGGGATTTTGTGTTGCATGGGTTACCATATCCTTATATACTAGGGAGACGAGAATATATCTTTGGTAATTTAATTTTTTTATTTCATTCATATGAAGGAACAACCCCTTGCAGCGGAGGCGGTCGTATCACAGAAGGAGCTCGGTCTTGACCGTGCCGCGTTTACGGCACTTATGGTCGCGATCTTCGGAAGCATCTTGCTGATCATTCCCGGTGTTTCTCTGCCCTTAGACATTGGTCGCGGGCTCATATTCTCAATGGGGGTCGCGGTATCATTTTTGCTCTGGCTTTTTGCACGAATGAAAGAAGGGAGGTTCTTTTTCCCTCGAAGCATTCTTCTCGCAAGCATGGGCGGCGTGGCCATCTCTGTGGTGCTTGCCGCGTTTTTCTCAGAAGTACCGGGCGTGTCGTTCATGGGGCTTGGGGGAGAGCTGGGAACGGTTTCCACGATCCTTTCCCTGTGTGTTGCGCTGCTGCTCTCCTCGGTGTATTTCCAGTCGCGCCGGCGCATTGCTTATCTTTACGGCGGAATGCTTTTGTCCGCGTTTCTCGTATTGCTCTATCAAGGGTTTGCGGTGCTCGTGGCGCTGGGGAAGCTCCCCGCATCCATGGCGCTTCCTGATCACTTGGTGGGCAAATGGAGTGACCTCGCGATATTCCTCGGGCTCGTCGCCACCCTCACGTTGGCGACGCTCGAGACCTTCCCCGTCCGCAAACTCTTTCGTTCGGGACTTATCACGATCTTTGTGCTCTCCATGCTTGCGCTTGCGGTGAGCGGCTCGACGATGGTGTGGATCGCCGTAGGAGTCTTTGCGCTGGTCATCTTTGTGTACGCGCTTTCGTTCGGGAAATACGGTGTTCGGCCTGCGGGAGCGGACAAGCGCGTGCCGATCTTTTCGCTTGTCACCATATTCATTGCGCTTCTCTTTGCGATCTTTGGACCATACTTCAGCAATGTACTCGCGGCCCATCAGGTGGCCGTGCCGCAGCGAATTGCCGAAGAAAGCCTTCGCCCGAGCTGGCAGGGCACGGTGGCGGTGAGCGGGAAGACCCTCGCGCAGGACCCTATCTTTGGTGTTGGGCCGGCACGGTTTGTAAACAGCTGGCTTCTCAACAAACCTGCTGACCTTAATACCACGACACTCTGGGACGCCAACTTTAATTACGGCATCGGTGCGGTGCCAACCTTTGCCGCTACGACCGGTGCGGTAGGGATCTTGGCGTGGTTGGTGTTCGCTATACTCTTCTTGTGGGTTGGCTTTCGCGCAATGCTCTTGGTCTCCCTTGATCGTATTCATCATTACCTCATTACGACCTCGTTTCTCTCGGCACTCTATCTCTGGGTGTTTGCGGTCACCTTTGTTCCCAATGTCACAGTCTTCGCGCTTGCCTTTGTGTTTACCGGAGTGTTTTTGGCGACACTTGCTTCCGGGAACACGGTGATCAAGAATTACGACTTCTCCTTCCTCAATGATCCTCGCGCCGGGTTCATTTCGGTGTTCGCACTCATTGTTCTCTTTGTCGGGACGTTCACCGGTGGAGCGCTTATCACAAAACGATTTCTTTCCTATGTGTATTACCAGACTGCGGTGGTCAAGGAAAATACAGGGGATCTTTTGGCGGCGGAGGTAGCGATCGAGGATGCGTTGCGTCTCAGTGGGCTTGATCTCTACTATCGTACAGGGGCCGAGATCAACATGGCGCAAGCAAACCAGATTCTTTCTTCAAGTAACGCGAAGAACGCGCAAGCGCAATTTTCCGCTATTGCGCAGGATATGAACACACGCGCTCTTGCGGCAACACAAGCTGATCCGACGAATTACCTCAACTATCTGACCCTTGCGCGTACGTATGCGACGATCCTCCCGATCCTTCCTGAAGCACAACGTGCTCAAGCACACGACCAAGCACTTGCAAGTTACCAAAAGGCACAGACACTTAATCCACAAAGTCCGGCCATCGTGCTTGAGGAAGCTCAGCTTGAGCTCAAATCAAACAACATCGAGGGCGCAAAGCAGTATATTGCCGAAGCCCTTAACAAAAAAGGAAATTATGTCGACGCGATATTTCTTCTCGTCCAGATCCAAGACAGCGAGGGGAAATTAGACGATGCGATCCGGTCTGCAGAGACGGCGGCACTCATTGACCCCAATAATGTTGGCGTGTTCTTCCAGCTTGGTCTGCTTGATTACAAAAAAGGTGACTATACCGGAGCGATCAACGCATTCGAACGTGCTGTGATCCTTAATCCGTATTTTGCGAATGCCAAGTACTATCTCGGACTCAGTTATTCAAAGGCTGGCCGTCGCCAGGATGCCATTGCGCAGTTCAACGACATCGCATCATTTAGCCCTGAAAATGCCGCGGCGGTAAAAGACGTGCTTTCAAGTCTCACCGGCAGTGGCAGCAGCACGACCGCAACAAGCACCTCTACTATTGAAAAAAACGCAAAAACTCGCTCAACGCCGCCGCTTAGCGAGGGGCGATAGGTTCTCAGTGTTATGGTTGATCGGATTTTCGGACTCTTTCGCAAAGAATGGACTCACCTGACCGATGCGGCGCTTCTCTTGGCGCTCTTTGCGCTACTCTCTCAGCTCTTGGCGCTTGTGCGTGATCGCATCTTTGCGCATACCTTCGGCGCAAGTCACGTATTGGATATGTACTATGCGGCATTCCGCATCCCCGATCTTCTGTTCGCGACCATTGCCTCGTTCGTTTCCGCGGCGGTCATCATTCCGCTGTTTGTGGAGCGCAGTGAGCACTCCACTGAAGACGCTCGGGCATTTCTGGGGCGCATTCTTGCAGCGTTTTTGTTTGTTGCCGGATGTATCGCCGCGGTGGTGTCTGTTGCGATGCCCTTTCTTGCAGATAGATTTTTCCCTGAGTTTGTCGGGGTGTCGCAAGGGGTATTCATAGAGCTCTCACGGATCATGCTTCTATCGCCGATCCTTCTTGGGGTTTCAAGCATCTTGGGAAGCGTTGCGCAGAGCAATAAGAAATTCTTCGTCTACGCGCTTTCTCCGGTTGTTTATAACGTCGGCATCATCCTGGGTGTGTTGTTGTTCTATCCGTTCTGGGGTATGCGCGGGCTTGCACTGGGGGTCGTACTGGGGGCATTTTTCCACATGGTGGTCAATATCCCGGCGCTTTCAGCAGTCGCCCCGCGGCTCGTTTTAAAAGGAGCGTTTGACGACATTAAAAGCGTGATAACACTGTCACTTCCGCGTACCGTCGGGCTCTCTCTTGGGCAGATCACGCTCTTTGCGCTCGTGGTGTGGGCGGCGATGCTTCCTGAAGGGTCCGTCGCCATCTTTAACTTCGCGCTCAACCTGCAGTCTGTGCCACTTGCCATCATCGGCGTAAGTTTCTCTGTGGCGGCATTTCCCACACTTGCCCGGCTTTATTCAGAGAAGAACATGGCGGCATTTCTTGACCACGTTCTGGGTGCCGCGCGGCAGATCATTTTTTGGTCACTGCCCGCAACGGCACTGTTTGTGGTATTGCGTGCCCAGATCGTTCGCGTGATCTTGGGGTCAGGGTCGTTTGACTGGACCGACACCAAGCTCACCGCGGCAACCCTTGCACTCTTTACACTTTCGCTTGCGGCACAGGGGCTCATTTTGCTCTTCGTTCGCGGGTACTATGCGGCGGGGAATACGAAGACCCCGCTCATTGCCAATGTGGC
>MHUS01000039.1:4403-6059 GCA_001823505.1 Candidatus Yonathbacteria bacterium RIFCSPHIGHO2_01_FULL_51_10
CTTCTGGGGGAGTTCACCCATGTGGCAGGATTTAAGACGGCGGTGGAGCATTTCCTGCGCGTTGACGGACTGCCCGGTACGAACGTCCTTATGCTTTCGCTGGCGTATACGATCGGCTCAATACTTAACGCGGTGATCCTCATGCGGCTCTTTGCAAGAGATTTTGACACGAAAGGTGCTCTTCGACGCACTGCGATCGAGAGTGCCGGCGCGGCGCTTGCGATCGGCACTGTGGGGTACCTGTCACTTAATGTTTTAAGTTACTTCTTCGCTCTAACGACATTCCTTGGAATATTCTTACAGGGTCTTTTTGCCGGGATCGCCGGCATAGCCGCCGGCATAGCCTTCTTGCGGACCATAAAAAATCGTGAGTATGAAGAAATTTCACGCTCGCTTCACGCGCGCTTTTGGAAGGGGAGCATTGTGGTGCCGGATACCCAGGAGCTCTAGCGCAGGCTTTCCTTTCTTTGGAAGTCTGGTAGTATGCCCCTATGTCAGAAGTGATCCGCCACATACGCAATTTTTCTATTATCGCCCATATCGACCACGGCAAGTCAACGCTTGCCGATCGGATGCTTGAGATCACCAAAACGATCGAGACCCGTAAGATGAAAGATCAGGTGCTTGACTCCATGGATCTTGAGCGCGAGCGCGGCATCACGATCAAAATGCAGCCGGTACGCATGGAGCACGTCCACGAGGGCGTGCCATATATTTTGAACCTGATCGATACGCCGGGGCATATTGATTTTTCGTATGAAGTGTCACGCGCGCTCAAAGCGGTGGAGGGGTCGGTGCTGTTGGTTGATGCCACGCAGGGGGTACAGGCGCAGACGCTCACCGTGCTGGGAACGGCGCGTGAGCAGGGCATTGTGATCGTCCCTGTGGTGAGCAAAATTGACTCACCGCTCGCGCGTACGCAAGAAGTGAAGGAAGAGGTCGCCAAGCTCCTTGGGTGCAGCACGGGGGACATTCTTGAGGTCTCAGGCAAGACGGGTGAAGGGGTTGCGCACCTCATTGAAGAGATCATTCGCCGCGTACCCGCACCACAAACAGAAATATCCCAGGGGCTCCGGGCACTCGTGTTTGATTTCTCATACTCCGAGCACAAGGGGATCATTCTCTACGTGCGCATGTTTGAGGGTGAGGTGTCCCGCGGGGATGACCTCGTGCTTGTCGCTGCCAAAGAAAAGTGCTCGGCACTCGCTGTGGGCATTTTTCACCCTGACCCACGGGACACGGAGCAGCTCAAGGCGGGGGAGATCGGCTACATTGTGACGGGGATCAAGAAACCCGGCGTTGCCTCCGTGGGAGATACCGTAACAGGCCTCCGCAGGCCGCTTCCGGCACTCTCCGGCTACATGCTCCCGCGACCCGTCGTGTGGGCGTCGCTCTATCCGGAAAGCCAGGACGACTTCACGGGGCTTCGCCAGGCGCTTGAACGTCTGCGTCTTACCGACCCGGCACTCTCCTTTGAGGAGGAGGCGTCAACCATTCTCGGTCGCGGTTTTCGCGCTGGGTTCTTGGGAATGCTTCACCTCGAGATCATTACGGAGCGTCTTTCGCGCGAGTTCGGCATAATGCCGATCATTACCACTCCATCCATCACCTATGAAGTTGAGTATCTGAATGGCAAAAAAGATATTATCTACACGC
>MHUS01000040.1:0-1832 GCA_001823505.1 Candidatus Yonathbacteria bacterium RIFCSPHIGHO2_01_FULL_51_10
GATGGTTGCCATGGACATGGAAGATACCGGTGCTTTTTTGCCGGAAGGGGTAGAATTCCACAGGGCGATGATTGACGACATGAAGGGGAAGTTACTCGAGAATTCATTCGATGCTGTCATTTGCCAGCATGTTATTGAGCACCTTCTCTATCCAACAGTACTCATGGAAGAGGCAAAAAAAGTATTAAAGCCTGGTGGAAAATTCTTTCTGGAAACACCAAACTGGACCCGTATCTTCATTCCGTTTCATCCGAATTTCTTTTGGGCCGACTATACACACGTGCGCCCATATGCACCACAGACGGTAAGGCGCCTTTTCAGTGATTACGGGTTTGAATTACAGGCACTAAAAACTGTTTCTTCAGGAAGCATGTTCATACGAGGTGATTCTTTTAAAAAGATACACACATCATCGATACAAACAGAAGGAAAGGCGACGCGCGGAAGGACAGAAGGGGGTATCATGCGGAAAATATTCCTACGGCTCATAAATCCGCTACTGAAGGACGTGCTCGTTGCGGTGGGGGAGAATAAAAAATAGTATGCGTAATGTTTTGTATTTTCTTAATGGTTCCATTGGGGACTTTCTCATGGCTCTTTTTTTGATGGAAAATATTCATATGTCGCCCAATGGGGGAGACACCCGTCTTTTTGTGGTAACACCGCGTAACAAAAAATTGTTTCAGGCGCTTGCCCGCGCATACCCGTATGTGAACCTTATCGAAGCAAGTAGGAGTACTCCGTATGGGCTTGCCGTACTTGCTCGTTTTATATTCACAAAAAATATCGTCATGCTTCCCCCAACGCCAGGCACCCTGCCCTTACGGGCGAAAATAATTGCGAAATTACTTGCGCTTATGCCGGAGAGTACCACGCTTGGATTTATCGGAAAGAAGGGGGAAAAAGAAGGATGGTTCGATCACGGATTGGTATTTGATACGTCCGTACCCTATCACGCCACGATGATTGCGCTTGCGCGCGAAGCCGGGTTTTCTGCAGTTAAAGAAAAACCTACATTTACACACAAAAAAGATACTGCTGTCTTGGCACGTTACCAGCTCACTGAGAAAAATTACACGGTTATACACCCCTGCGCCGCCACAGAAGGACGGGGTATGTATGACGAGGAACTCGCACGGCTCATTCTGGCAGTTTCGGAGAAAAGCGGTTTACCGGTTATGGTAACAGGAGGAACAAATGACCGAGAGCGTATTGGGGGTATTTTGAATGGGCATGCGTTTCCGAACGCAGTGCACAACTGCGCAGGGGAACTTTCCGTTGATGACCTTGTGAATGTGCTTGCCGGTGCGCGATGGTATATCGGTGTGGATACTGGGATCACTCATTTGGCTTCTTTTTTGCGCGTACCGACGCTTGTGATCGCGCATCACGGTACACCGCATTGGCTTCCTTTTTACAACGAGAATGCTCACATCTTGTATACAGTGGACGGGTGTGCGCATAATATAAATGAAGGGAAGGGGCATTTGGAAGAATGTCGCACGGGGAGAGTGCGTCCACTTTTGCGTGTACCGGAAGGTGTATATATGGGCGCTGTTGATGAGTTTTATGGATCAAGTATATAAAAAACAAAAAATCGCTTTTTACCTGCCCAGTTTGCATCTTGGCGGGGGAGAGAAGGCAATGCTCGATATCGCAAGGTTTCTCTCCGAGTCGGGCGTGAAAGTATTTTTGCTTGCCCCCGACCTTAAGGGGCCGTATGCAGATCTGATCGGGCCGGGGATAGAAATAGTGCCGCTGGGTAACCAAAAACTTTCTCATGCGGTCGGTGCCATCGCTTCGTATCTCCGGAAAGAAAAACCAGATACGCT
>MHUS01000040.1:1884-12336 GCA_001823505.1 Candidatus Yonathbacteria bacterium RIFCSPHIGHO2_01_FULL_51_10
GCGCGAACGAAGACACGACTCGTCTTTCGTATCGGGATACCCTTCTCTGTCCTTTTTAAGCAGTATGACAATTGGCGTGATAGGATATTCATGCCTCTTTTGGGGCGTTTTATCTATTCGCGTGCGGATATGATCATTGCAGTTGCAAGCGGTGTTGCGGATGATATTGCGCAGGTATTTCATTTGGACCGGACGAAGATAGCGGTCATTCATACTCCGAAGGATATAGAAGCAATACAAAAGATGGCAAAAGAAGATCCGGTGCATCCTTGGTTAAAAGAAAAGAGAACACCTGTCATTCTAAGTATTGGCCGGCTTTCCGTTCAGAAAGATTTCGCTACACTTTTGCACGCTTTTGCTCGTACGAGAAAAGAAAAAGAAGTGAAGCTGGTCATTCTTGGCAACGATGGGGGAGAGCTTAAGCACCTTAAGATCCTTGCGAAAGATCTCGGTATTGAGAATGACGTTGATTTTCTTGGTTTTGTTAAAAATCCGTACGCCCTTCTTGCGCGTGCTGATCTTTTCGTGTTGACGTCACGTTGGGAGGGGCTCCCCAACGCGCTCGTTGAAGCGCTTGTCTGTGGGACTCCATCGATCGCAACAGACTGTATTGGCGGAGGGTCACGAGATATCCTTGATCCTAAAGGCGGAGAAGTAAAGGGAGTAACGGAAGGAGAGTATGGTATATTGGTGCCCACAGGAGATGTTAAGTCGCTGGAGTGCGCACTCAGGGCTGTCTTTGAGGATGGTAAAATTCGAGAATATTATCGCACCCGAGCATATCGTGGTGCCGAACGGTTCTCAAAAGATAGTATTATCGCCAAATATAAAGAGACGCTGTTAACCCATGAACAAAATACATAAAAAAATAAACTTTGCACAAAATTTTTCCTCTTTGGGTAAAGGAAGGCGATCAAAGATACTTCTATTTTTTTCCGCCTTTGTGCTGCCAACACTTAAAAGGAAAGGTATTTTTTGGAACATCAATAAGACGATCCATATCGAAAAGTTTGGCAGAGAGGCATCATTTTATCTAGGTGGGTACAGCGATCTTATGATGCTCAAAGAGATCTTTATGGATGGCGAGTACGATGTTTCTACGCTCCCTTCCAACCCTCGCGTAATAGTTGATATCGGAGGGAATATTGGCGCTTCTGCCCTTTTTTTCTCGATGAAATATCCATCAGCAAATATTTATGTATTTGAGCCGAACCCAGATCTTTTACCTGTACTGCAAAAAAATATTGGTGGGCATCCGCATGTCACTATTCTCAATTACGCGATCACCAAAGAGCGAAAACAATTTGATCTCTATATAAATCCGCGTAATCCGGCGTCTTCCTCACTGAAAGAGAGACAAACTACAACAGAAAAGATCGTTGTCCACGGGATACCATTTGATGAAGCGCGGCAACAACTTTCCATAGACACGATCGATATTTTGAAGTTTGACATTGAGGGAGGAGAGTATGACATGCTCTCGACAATGGACCGTTCTCGTGTGCGGTACTATGTCGGAGAAGTGCATTTCGACCTCATGGACGTATCACCGGAATCTTTCTTCAAGCTCTTTGATCAATGTGTATCAGAAGTGCGATGGATGGGAAGTGGCCGAAAGAGGGCAATCCTCTCGGCTTCTTGCCGATGAGATCCATGAACTGACTTGGGGCAGACCTAGCGCCAGTGAACAAGGTTTCTCTTTGTCACACGTTCCAACTCGAGAGTATCGTCTCGAAAGAACGATGCAATATATTCGCGCGTTTCAGCAGAAATATTTTTCTCCGAGGGTACGAGTGCGGCGGACTTGCGCTTGTTGAGATCAATGATACTTTTTATGAGTTTGTGGACGCCGGCGCGTTTTAAAAAAGGCACGAAACGAGTGGCCGTTTTATTATGCGTGAATCTTTTTCGCAAATTATTCATGAAGCGATGAAACGAGAGAGAGTAGGTGAGATTGGCGGCAGTCACATTTTCTTTGCGATATAAGCTTGGTGGTGTGAAATCCTTGTTAATCTCAAGAAATTCGTATACTTTTTGAATAAAGATCATGGGGTCTTTCTCAATGTCTTCCTGAAAAAGTATAAGTATTTGTTCACGGGGGAAATACTCAAGATAGTGTTTGAGGTGTTTTGCGTACATACTGCGATTGATTTCTTCCTGTAAGTCCGCCTCGATGGTTTCTTTGGTGAGCGGTGCGCGTATTCTTCCCGTGGAGCGTTTGAAGTAATATGCTGAAAGAAAGCGTTCAACCGGGTTACGTACGCAAAGAATAAGCTTCGCGGCCGGGAAGTCTTTTTTGATGCGTGCCGGTACCTCCGGTCTATTGAGATATTGCGGGGAGAATTCGCCCTTGATCTTTTGTTCCCCGCAGTGAGCAAAATGCCGTGCATACCATTCGGGGCCAAACGAATAGGTATTGTCCATGAAGTAGCTTGTCTCCTTCGTGGTTGACATGCAGACCTCTGGATGCTCGCGTAAGCATTGCGCGATCCACGTGGTAGCTGACTTTGCCGCTCCTATACCGATAAAATTTATTGCAAGGCCCCCTTTTCTTTGTTGCATGGGGAGTATTTTACCATGTATTAGTTATTATGCCGAAATTCGGCCAATAGTTGAATTAATTGTCGCGGTGAGATATATTTGTATGCATTATGAGAATAGCTGTTGTTGGGGGTGGTATATATGGAGCTACGATCGCTATTATTCTTGCAGAAGCAGGATATAGCGTTGATCTCATAGAGCGCAACACTTCCTTGCTTATGGAAGCATCAGGGATTAATCAATATCGGTTGCATCGCGGTTATCATTATCCTCGTAGCGATGAAACTATCATCGCGGCCAAGAGCTCGACTCCGCTGTTTGAAGAAATGTATACCGAGGCTATCATTAAAGATATTGATCATTTTTACTGTATTGCACGAGAGAGAAGCCTTACAAATAAGGATACTTTTTTAAGCGTTTGCGCCAAGCATGGATTAAACGCAGAGGCTGAGATGACTGATCTTGTGAATGTAGATATGATCGAAGGGTCTTTTAAAGTAGAGGAAAACACCATTGACCCACAAATACTCAAGCTGGTAATTGAAAAAAAACTTGGTGGTGCGGGTGTTCGGGTGTTACTAGGCACTAGTGCTGATAAAAAGATGCTCTCGAAGTACGATTTTGTTGTTCTTGCCACCTATGCTAATCTAGGTTCTCTTACAAAAGAGGTAACAGGAGTGGAACAATCGTACCAGTATGAACTCTGTGAAAAACCCATCCTGCGTCTTCCTAAAGAATTTTCAAAAAAAAGTCTTGTCGTTATGGACGGGCCATTTCTCTGTATAGATTCTTATGGAAGTACCGGTTTGTTTGTTATGGGGCATGTCCAACATGCAATCCATCATAGCAATATCGGCGTCGGCCCTGAGATCCCGGGGAAGTTTATAAGTTTATTAAATAAGGGCGTTGTGGTTAATCCGGCAGTGACGAATATCATGCTTTTTCTTGATGAGGCAAAAAAATTTTTCCCTCTAACGGAGAGTGCTGAACACGTTGGTTCTATGTTTACAGTTAGAACAGTTTTGCCAAATTTAGATAAGACTGATGCTCGCCCGACATTGGTCAGTCTAGTAGACGACAAGGTTGTCACTGTTTTTGCGGGGAAAATTGGCTCATGTGTTCAAGCTGCTCAGGAAGTTCTGTCAATTGTGAAAAAAGAAGAGTACTTAAGCAAGTAATTTTTCAACGGTAGCGGTTACGCTTGTAGAGACATCACCATACGGGCGACTTCTTTTGGTGTTTTTTGTTTGTGCTATAAACTCAACAATTTCATTTTTTAGCGATGTTTGTGATGCCCGGTGCACTACCCCTTTTTTCCCCGGGTCTGAGACGGGGGTTTCCCAGAGCGTGTCTTTTTCCCATAAATAGTGATGTTCTTTTGTTGTGATAAGGACCGTCTTGTTAGTTGTCAGGCTGTGTCTATTGATATAAAACACGCAATGTACATTTGTTTTTGTTGTTCCATGCAGTAAAACAACATCATTTTTTGAGATGTATCCTTTTTTGAATGCAGGAGTGAGTTTTTTTATTGATCCCGCCAATGCTATGGTAATCGCCAAATCATGCGGAAGAAGGTTCCAGTATATATCTTCGTTAAATGTTCCATATTTTTCCCACGTTGAGTACATGGCGATGATTCTTTCGGTCGAGAGTTTTTTTTGTAATTTTCTGAAAATGTCGTGATAGAGGAAAACATAGCCAGTAAATAATACCAACTTTCTTTTTGACGCGAGTGAAACAAGAGCCCTAGCTTCATTTTTGTTTTTTGCAAGTGGCTTTTCAACGAATACGTGCTTACCAGCAAGGAGAGCCTTATTCGTCATGTCGAAATGTGTCTCGATTGGCGTCGCGATAACAACTGCATTTATCATTGGGTCCTTTAATATTTCCTCATATGAGGTTACGATTGAGATGTGTGGGTAATGAGTGCGGACCCATGAGGCATTCCCTTTTCCTCCTGCGTGAACACAATACAGCACGTTTGCATGTGCATGGAATTCTGCGAGGAGTTTTTTGCCCCATCTTCCTATCCCGACGATAACCACATTGATTTTTTTTGCAGGATTTTTGTTCATATTGTAATTGGACTAAATATCAACTTTCGTTTGTATAATAGCATATCGTGCCGGGTTCCATGGTATTGTATATTATATGGAAATGAGGACAAAAAAAATCGTAATTTATACGGCTATTTTCGGGATGAAAGACGTATTGCCGAAACAAAGTTTTCACCCCAAAAATGCTCATTTCGTCTGTTTTACTGATGCGAGACCAAGAAATTCATATGGGTGGGAAATCCGTCTTGAAAAACCAATTTCCCTTGATCCTGTACGTGCGGCAAAAATTTATAAAATATTACCCCATCAATATTTCCCTGATTATGAATATAGCGTATGGATTGATGGGAACATCGTCATTAGGGGAGATGTGTGGCGTCTTGTGGAACAATATTTACAGAACGCTAATTTTGCTGCATATAATCATATGGGGGGAGAGGACAAAAGAGACTGTATCTATGAGGAAGCGAGAGAGCTTTTGCGTGCAATGGATCATGGCAGATATGCCGGACTTAATGCAGATCAAATACGACGCCAGGTTCGTAAATATGAAGCTGAAGGATATCCGGCGCACAATGGCCTCATTACCAGCATGATCCTTTTGAGGAAGCACAACAAAGAGGATGTAAAGAATACAATGAAAGATTGGTGGAATGAGATAGAACACGGAAGCAGGCGCGACCAGCTCAGCTTCAACTATGTTGCGTGGAAAAACAATCTCACCTTTAATTATATCCCCGGTGATTCTCGCAAGAATGCTTTTTTTAGGCAGAAATCACACGTAAAGCCATTGTCGGCAACAGTGAGACAATTGTGGAAGTACGCGCGAAATATTTGCCGTGAGTTTATAATCGCTTTAAATAAAAAGAAAGAATAAAGGCGTTGGCAATGTAAGGAACAAGGAAAGCGATAACAACTCCCAGGATCCCGTAGTATGGGACCAAGACCGCAAGTGCGACCAATTTTGCTATGGGGCTTACCGTGGAAGTAACGTAGAGTGCTCTTTTGTGCGTGTGTGCGGTAATAGCCACCCCCGTGATCTTTTGAGGGAGAAAGAAAAGGACGATAGCCAGTATCTGTGAGTATGGTACGGACTCCATATATTGAGGGAAGAGCCACTCGTAGAGGTATGGAGCAGCAACCACATAGGACAGTACGGGGACAATCAAGAGAGCCCGCAACATGAAAAGTTTTCCGGGAAGAGTTTTTTTGATCCGCTCCTTCTGGCTTGAGGCAAATTTGGGGAAAGCAAGCGACTCTAATGTTTTAAATGCGGTTTGTATTCGTGCCACGGGCGCGAGTGCAAGTGAATATGTTGCAAGCGATGCGGCGCCTAAAAAATGCCACAAGAGCACTTTGTCCGCTTGGTTTGCGACCGCACCGACAATACCCATCAAGCTTAAATGTTTTCCGAAAGAGATCACGGAGTCATCGGTTTCTCCCTGCGGCTTCAATTTCTTGATTACTGCAATAAGAAGGATACAACGTAAGATACTTGTGACAATGTAGTATGCAAACAAAATGAGCAGCACATTTTGAGTAGAAAAGAGTACAGCGATAAGTACTGCCACGCGAGCGACACCCAGCGTAATGCCGGTCAGGGCCGATTTTTTGAATAATTTTCTTCCTTCAAGAATGGAGCCGTAAAGGGAAAGTGCATCCATGAAGGGGAGAAAGATCGCAGTAACAAGGAACGCGATGGTGAGGGTGTGATCTCCATTCCAGTAGTAGTACCCCGAAAGAGCAACACTCGTGATGCCCCCGAGAAGTCCCCAGCGTATTTTTGTGTAAAGGGCGGGGAAGAATGCCCCCTCGCGTCCTTGAGCGACGGCGCGTTTGAGCGCCGTGTCGATTCCGCTCAGTGTTGGGATCGTCAAAAGAGACGCAATGGAAAGGATATATTGGTATGTTCCGTACGTTTCTTTTGGGATGAGGTTAGCAAATGCAATAGCGAGAAGAAATGAGGCGACTGCGGAAATAATTTGACCTATGGTCAACCAAAAGCCACCGCTTGCCAGATACACCATATCAGTTTTGAAATACGACTCACTTTTGCGCAAAAGTCCGTATACTTTTTCTTGCAGCTTGTCCATTGCCTCTCATCTTACTAAATTTAGCGTGTTTGTGGTAGTTGTGGTTTGCCCTGTCAGGTCGGCATGATATAGTGGGAGGATGAAAATCTTGGCATATATGCGCTGGATCGTTGTAGGCGGAGTGTTCGCTGTGCTGGCAGTGCCATTCTTTGTCTCAAATGGCATGTTCTTCCCCTTTATCACGGGGAAGGGGTTTTTGTTTCGGGGGATCGTTGAGGTCATATTTTTTGCGTGGCTTGTCCTTGCATATGCCGATCCCGCGTATCGGCCGAAGAAGTCACTTATGCTCTATGCGGTGCTGGGGTTTGCGGTCGTTGTCGCTATGGCGGATTTCATGAGCGAGAACATGATGAAGAGTATTTGGAGCAACTACGAACGCATGGAAGGACTTGTGACGATACTGCACCTGGCGGTGTACACGATAGTTGCGGCAACTGTTCTTAATACCGAAAAACTCTGGATGCGGTTTTTCCAAGCGTCTGTTTTTGCGAGCGCATTGATGGCATTCTACGGGCTCTTTCAGCTATGGGGGATCTTTGATGTTCATCAAGGATCAACACGCCTTGATGCAACGCTGGGGAACTCGGCATACCTCGCGGTGTATATGCTCTGGAACATATTCTTCGCCGTCTTTCTGGCAGTGCGTGAGCGTGGGTGGAATTTGTTACGCTACGCGTACACGATAATAGCAATTCTTGATGTGATGATCTTGTATCACACGGCGACACGTGGAACGATCATCGGGCTCATCGGGGGGGCATTCCTTACTGCAGTACTCGTTGCGCTCTTTGGCGAAAAAAAGAGTGCTGTACGGCGCTATTCAGCAGGCGTTATTATCGCCCTCGTTGTTGTTGTGGGAGGATTTTTTGCGGCAAAAGATACTCAATTTGTGCGTCAAAGTCCCGTGTTGGAGCGATTTGCTTCTATTTCACTTCAGGACAACACGACAAAATCACGTTTTATGATATGGAACATGGCCTGGCAAGGATTCAAAGAGCGCCCGGTTCTTGGATGGGGGCAAGAGAGTTTTAATTTTGTTTTCAACAAGTACTACAATCCGGAGATGTATGCGCAGGAGTCATGGTTTGATCGGGCGCACAACGTGTTCCTTGATTGGCTCATTGCGGGAGGGATCCTTGGACTCGGCGGGTATTTGACGCTCTTTGGGGTAGCGATCTACCTGATGTGGTGTTCAAAGTCACACTTAAGCGTTGTTGAACGAAGCATTTTCACCGGCCTTCTCGGGGGGTACTTCATTCACAACTTCTTTGTGTTTGATAATCTGATCAGTTACATACTCTTCTTCTCTTTCCTTGCATATCTGGCGATGAGCACAAAAAGAGAAGAGCATAGTCAAACATCTTTACGAAAGAGTGTCTCCCCGGATGGGCATGTCATCGTACTGGCAGCGGTAGGTGCACTTCTCGTGATGTACATGGTGAATTACAGGCCATACATGGCGAATCTTGCCCTGATCCACTCGATCGATCCGGGGTATGGGCTGACAGAGAATCTCAAAGCATTTCAACGGGTGATCGCGTATGATTCTTTTGGCACACCGGAAGCACGAGAACAACTCATGCTAAACGTTTCTCGTGTTGTCGCCTCGCCGCAAGCACCCGATGATCTTAAAAAACAGTTTGTTGATTTTGCAAAAGAGCAAATGGACATACAAGCCGCTGAAGCTCCTCGCGATGCGCGATACCAGCTTTTCGCCGGGAATTTTTGGAGGAACATGGGCGATTATCAAAAAGCGCTTGGGTATCTGCAAAATGCTCGTGAACTTTCTCCCAAGAAACAGGCGATCCTCATGGAAATTGGAAGTGTCTACTTGAATTCCGGAGAGTACGACAAGGCGCTCGAGGTACTCAAAGAAGCGTATGATCTCGCGCCAACATATGATGATGCGCGCATTGCGTATGCCGTAGGCGCGATCTACAAAGGTGACAACAAGCTCGCGGAGGAGATTCTGGCCCCGCTCAATGAGCAGTACGGCGGCGCCATTCCAAGTGAACTCCTTCTTCAGGCATATGTAAAAAGGAATGATTATCAGAATGCGCTCAAAATAGCCGAGGCACTGGTGGCACAAGATCCCGGGGATGTTTCTCGGCATGTATCTCTTGCCGCACTGTATCTCCAGGTTGGGGAAAGGGTGAAGGCGGTTGAGGAACTCAAACGGGCTATCGAGCTTAACCCGCAATTCAAAGATCAGGGGGAGTACTATATCAAGGAGATTCAGGCGGGGAGGAATCCATAGGACTCAAGAAATTAACGAGGGAATGAGATTATGGAAGGGCGTGCAGGGTATGCATAAATTTGACTTTTTTATTCGAATATGCTAGGATAGTAGGGTGAGTGCTTGAGAGGAAACTCTTGGTACTTCCAAAACAAACGAATGTCTGCGTAAGTCCCGCCCGTCAAAACGGCGGGATTTGCGTGCCCCCACCTTTTGCATTGCAAAAGGTGGGGGCGTGTTTGGGGAAGGAGGGGGTAAATCGGCGAGGTTTTGTGGTATGATAAAAAATAAGATTCTGTGTATATACGGCCGGCGGTTGCACTCACATTAAGACATTTGTTTTGGAGTTCGCCCCGCCGGCCATATATCTACAGAATCAATGAAGCTCCAGGAAAACATCCCCCTTGCCACATTCACCACCATGCGTACCGGCGGTCCAGCACGGTACTTTTTTTCTGCACAGAGCGAGAAGGATGTGAGGGAAGCGGTGCAGTTTGCGCGGGAGCAGGCACTACCGGTCTTTGTCCTTGGTGGAGGGTCAAATATCTTGGTGTCTGACGAAGGGTTTGACGGCGTGGTGATCAAGAATGAGGTCCGCGGGGTCGCCTATGAAGAAGCGGAAGGAAAGATTCGCATCACCGCCGGAGCGGGGGAGGTGTGGGAGGACCTGGTGGCCGATACCGTAGCGCGCGGTTTGTATGGGCTCGAAAACCTCTCGCTTATTCCTGGCACGGTCGGTGCCGCGCCGATACAAAACATAAATGCTTACGGCGCGCAGGCAAGCGACACAATCGATTCGGTCACGGTCTTTGACACGGAATCGATGAGCATCCGCACGCTGAGTCGTGAAGAATGTAAATTTGAATATCGGGACAGTCTTTTTAAAAAAAAGAAACAGCTTGTTGTTGTTCGCGTGGTGTTTTCCCTCGCACGTGAAGGTACGGTAAATTATTCCTACAAAGATCTGGAGAAATATTTTTCACGCAAGAATATGAGCGCTCCAACGCTTGCACAAGTACGAGATGCGGTCGTTGCTATCCGGACGGGGAAGCTCCCCAATGTAAGAACGATTGGCACGGCGGGGTCGTTCTTCGTGCACTCTATTGTGTCGGAGTCGGACGCGGAGAAGGTCCGCAGGGAGTTTCCCGAGCTCTTAACGGTGCCCTATGGCAATGGCACCGTGAAAGTTATCGCCGGGCGACTGCTTGATATATTGGGATGGAAGGGCGTACGCCAGGGCAACGTGGGAACGCACTCTACCCACGCACTTGCCGTCGTGAACTATGGAACCGATAATGCTCAAGAGGTGTACGATTTCGCGCAGCAGATGAAAAAAGATGCAAAAACAAAGACGGGAGTTGATCTTAACTTTGAAGTAAATCTCGTAGGAAATTTTGTAGACAAGGATGAAGTGTAGTTTTTTTGAAAATATATTTTTTGATCGCACGCATGAAAAATTTTTTCATGCGCACACATTTTTGAACATCAATAAGTTATCCACAGTTTTTTGCAAAAAGATATTGTC
>MHUS01000040.1:12347-16825 GCA_001823505.1 Candidatus Yonathbacteria bacterium RIFCSPHIGHO2_01_FULL_51_10
TTAGAGAGATAATAGAGATAGAAATTTTTGTATGCGTTGTGCATCAAAAATGCGCACACACAAAAATTTTTCCGAATTAGATTCCGGAGCACCTGATCGCGAGAATATCGCATCAGCAAAAGGTCGATTTTTAATAATACCAATGGAGGGGTCGTCCCTCCTCAACAACTACCACTATGGCAGCAAAGAAAAAGGCCAAGAAGGCCGCAAAGAAGTCAACAAAGAAGGCCGCAAAGAAAAAGACCGCAAAGCGCCGCAAATAATTTTCCGGCATTGCATGTTGCGCAAAATCCCGCCCTTGTGGCGGGCTTTTGTTTTTTGTGGTACTCTATGGCTATCGCCCTTTTCGTACAAGGGTTTTTCCTTTCTTCACGAACAATTCTCATGTCACTTTTGGACACTATTTTTGGCAGCGCTTCAGGCCGTGTAATTAAGGCCATGAAGCCTATTGTCGATCAGATCAATTCGTTTGACGAGGCGATGCGCGCCGAGAGCGACGAAGGTCTCAAGAATAAAACAGCGATCTTCAAAGAACGCCTTAATCCGCCAGATGGCGGAGGGGAGACCTTGGACGACATTTTACCTGAAGCGTTCGCGGTCGTACGTGAAGCGGCGCGTCGCACGCTCGGTCAGCGGCATTATGACGTGCAACTCATGGGAGGCATCGCGCTTCATCGCGGATCGATCGCGGAGATGATGACGGGTGAAGGCAAGACTTTGGTGGCGACACTTCCGGTGTATCTCAATGCGCTCGAAGGCAAAGGCGTGCACGTGGTGACGGTCAATGACTCCCTCTCCCGCCGTGACGGTGTATGGATGGGCAAGATCTATGCCTTCCTCGGGCTCTCTGTTGGCGTGATCAACAACAACGCTTCGTATCTCTACGATCCGGCGCACCGCGAGCTTGATCCCGAGCGCGATGCGGTGGGGGGCTTCCATGTGATCCATGAGTTCTTGCGCCCCGTTGACCGACCGGCAGCCTATCGTGCCGATATTACCTATGGTACGAACAACGAATTCGGCTTTGATTACCTTCGTGACAATATTGCCTATGGAGCACATGATCTTGCGCAACGAGGATTTCACTATGCGGTCGTGGACGAGATTGACTCGATTTTGATCGACGAATCACGCACGCCGCTCATCATCTCGGCACCGTATGCCGAATCTGAGGACCTCTATGGCACCTTTGTGCGCATTGCCGCATCACTTAAGCCGGAGCAGGACTATACGGTGGACGAGAAGTTGCGGGCGATCTCACTCACTGAGGCGGGGATTGAGAAGGCGGAAAAGATCCTCGGTATCGAGAATCTCTACACCGAAGGCGGCGTGAAGTTGGTGCACCACCTTGAGACGTCCATACGCGCCAAGGCGCTTTTCGAGCGCGACAAGGACTACGTGGTGAAAGACGGGGAGGTCGTCATTGTGGATGAATTCACGGGGCGGCTTCAACCCGGTAGGCGCTGGTCAGAAGGGCTCCATCAGGCCGTTGAGGCGAAAGAGGGAGTGAAGGTTCAGCGTGAATCCCGCACGGTGGCATCGATCACGTTTCAGAATTATTTCCGCCTCTACGATAAACTCTCCGGCATGACGGGTACTGCGCGGACATCCGCAGAAGAATTTTTCCGCGTGTACAAGCTTGAGGTGGTGTCTGTTCCGTCAAATCGCACGCTTGCGCGCATTGACCGGGATGATCAGATCTTTCAGACCGAGCGCGGCAAGTGGAAGGCGCTCGCGCGCCGTATCAAAGAAGCGCACACCACAGGACAGCCGGTGCTCGTGGGTACGGTCTCGATCGAGCGCAACGAGCTCCTCTCGGCATATCTCACCAAAGAGGGTGTGCCCCATGAGATGCTCAACGCAAAGAATCACGAACGTGAAGGCGAGATCGTCGCCCAGGCGGGCAAGCGCGGTCGTGTTACCATCGCCACGAACATGGCGGGCCGTGGTGTGGACATCAAGCTTGGCGGTAATCCATCAACAGACGAAGAGCACGAGGAGGTCAAGAAATTGGGAGGGCTCCTCGTCTTGGGCACCGAGCGGCATGAGGCGCGCCGCATCGACAACCAGCTCCGCGGTCGTGCCGGGCGCCAGGGAGACCCGGGCGAGACGCAGTTTTTCGTATCTCTCGAGGATCACCTCATGCGGGTTTTTGCTACTGATACGATCAAGACCATGATGGGCAAATTCGGCATTCCCGAGGACGAGCCGATCGAGAATCGTTTCATTACCCGTGCGCTCGAGTCCGCGCAGGAGAAGATTGAAGGGTTCTATTTTGATGCCCGCAAGAATGTTTTGGAATACGACAACGTGCTTTCTCATCAGCGCGACTACGTGTACACCCGCCGCCGCACGATCCTCGTGGGGGGTGATGACGCCGTGGAGGAATTGCTCCAGGAGATCGTTGCGGGGGACACCGAGGCGGAGAGTACCATCAGTGCCAAGAAAACAGAGCTCGGCGATGAGTTCTACCCCGCGGTGCGCCGTTTGATCCTCCAGACCATGGACATGCTCTGGATGGAGCACCTGGAAGCGATGGACTACATGCGCAGTTCGGTCAATTTGCGCGCCTATGGCCAGCGTGATCCCTTGGTGGAGTACAAGAAAGAGGGTCTGCGGCTTTTTAAAGAAATGAAATCAGCGCTTCACGCGACGGTCGTGGAGATGACGAAGGCGCTCGCTCCCGTGCCTGCCATGGCGCAGGTCACAAATCCTGTGCCGCATATCGAGCTTTCCGGCCCGGCAAAGGAGATGGCCGCCGGCGATACTCCCAGCCAGACCCCCGCGCACCATGCTGATAAGGTCGGCCGCAACGATCCATGTCCGTGCGGATCAGGGAAGAAGTATAAGAAGTGTCATGGAATGTAGCATCGCTTGAAATCGGCTCGTTCGGTCAAAGTGTAGGTGAACTTCCACTTCTCCCTCACTGCCGATTATAAGAAGTGCTATGGGGCGTAAATCAAAAGCCTGAAGGTATCGTTTGACTTCCATTTTTGCCGGGAGTAAGGTTAGTTTAGGAAAAAAGAGGAGTATTCACCATGAACGAAGAGAAAGTACTATTTAACGCGACGGTCTGCTATCCTGTTCGTGATGGGAAGGTGTTGCTCGCGTTCAAAACATGCAAGATCGGTGCCAATTGCTGGAACGGTTACGGCGGCGGCATCGAACAGGGAGAAACGGTTGCTGAGGCGGCCTTGCGGGAGCTACGGGAAGAGTCCGGTCTGGTTGCCAGAGAGGAGCATTTGGAGAAGATCGCCGTGGTGGACTTCCATAACACGAAAAGCGACGGGAGCACCTTTATTGTCAAGGTGCATTTCTTTACCGTAAGCCAGTGGACGGGGGAGCCGAAGGAAACCAGGGAGATGATAACGCCTACGTGGTTTGAGATTGAGGATTTGCCCATCGATACCATGATGCTCGCGGATGCGCAGTTTGTTCCCGTTGCCTTAAAGGGGAAGAAGGTAATTGCCGAAGCGCATTATGGGCCATATCAAAAGGAATTGATCGGAGATGTCTTGATCCAGGAGGTTGAAAATCTCCTTTAAATGACCGGTTTTGCCATATTTTTGGCCAGCCGGTCTCGTTTTTGACCCTGGTCAGGGTGGGGATGGGGTATTTCCGAGCTTGCCCCGTGCCCGCCGCCAAAACTTGCCATTTTAGGGAATTTACCGTTTAGTATATTTTGGTATAATACCCTTATAAAATAAGGGTATTATTGTGCTCTGCACGGCTAAAAAGTCGCTAAAATCATTGACTTTTTCTTCTAGGTATGATAGTATTAGTAAGTCCTTGATTTTCAGGGACTTTTCTTTTAGGAACAACAGACACGACCGGACGGATAGTTGGCGGAGCTCACACCGTCACTTATGAATCAGAAAAAAATACAATTTGCCAAGTCGATCATCCTACTTCCGATATTGACCAGTTTGGCAAACTTCTCACCAATGGCATTCTTGCGCGGGGAACATACGGTTTCTCCGGTGGGTAGTTTTGCAGGTCTTGCGGCGTCAGTGCCGAGGGTTTCCGATACCTTCGACAAGCAGTACCAGGCTCTTTTGGCCGATCGTGCTGCCAAGATCGATACCTATTTCCATGACCGAAGCATGCCCCTTGAAGGGTACGGGATGGCGATGGTGGAGGCAGCGGAGCGACACGACATCGACTGGCGCCTCTTGCCGGCGATCGCCATCCGTGAATCAAGTGGCGGTAAGCAGATGTGCGGGAATAATCCCTTCGGCTGGGGATCATGCAGGATCAAGTTCGAGAGCCTCAACGAGGCGATCGAGATCCTTGCAACGAACCTCGGTGGCGATAATCCCAATACTGCGCATTACTATGCCGGAGACACGGAGGACAAACTCTACCGATATAACGGTACCGTGATACCCACCTACACCAAGGAAGTACTCGGGATCATGGATAGGATCGGTACTGACGATGCTATGATCGCTCAGGATGGAGAAGGTGCACCGGCGGCA
>MHUS01000040.1:16840-18187 GCA_001823505.1 Candidatus Yonathbacteria bacterium RIFCSPHIGHO2_01_FULL_51_10
GACTTAAACGATATGAACCGCAAAAGAGGGCGGCCCCATGGGTCCCCCCTCTTTTGCGGTGCAGCTCTATCGAGTTGGTGTTGTCGTCGCATTCTTTGCCGCAGCCGCAGCCGCTTTAGCGAGGGCTTTGAGTTGGGGACTTGAGTTGATCAGGGTGTCCTCGTCTTGGAACCCGTAGGTTGCCTTCGCATCATTGATCACCAGAGCGGGGAGGGGTCCTTTGATGTGGTACATCGTGCGCATGGTGTCGATAATGGAGAAGTCCAAATTGTAGTCAAATGAATAGACGCGCACCTGTGGGTAGAGTTGGCGGAGGTGGGTGAGGACGTATCCTTCATTGGCACAATCAGGGCAGTCGCCATCGTTTGAGTAGAAGTAGAGGATCGTAACCGGCTTCCAGCCGCACTTCTCGGTCATTTTTTTAGAGAGCAGGAAGTCTTTGACCTCAAGGAGTGAATAGTATTTCTTTTGCTGGAGTACCTCAGGATTGTCACTTCCCAAGCGCCCTTCGGTGTAGGAGAGTTTGGCGGCAAGCGAGCCCATCTCATCCGAGAGGGTAGACTCTCCGACTGATTCGCACGAGCGTTCTCCCAGGAGCGCGAATTGCGTCTCTGACGCGGCGATATCAAGTGAGATCTTGTCTTGCGTTGCGGCGATCTCATTAACCCGCGCGGCGCTGATCTGGTTGCTGATGTAGAGCGCGGTGACAAAGATCGCCGCGGTGATCACGAACGCGAGTACGTATTTTTTCCAAGCAGAGTTAGGCATATGAAATAATGAAGTTATCGCCAGGCGACGTTCTTTGCGCGCATGAAGTTCCACACGGCACCCCCAAGCCAAAACGGTGCGAGGAGTCCGTAGAAGAGACAGAAGTAAATGATATCCTTGCTGAAGAGTTGTTTCTTTGCGAGGTTTTTACCACCCACAATGAGGATGAAGGCGAACATAAGGGTGAGGATCTCAAGGATAACGACCGTACTTGGGTTCACATAAAAAAAGTCGAATGACTTTGAGAGGAACAGGTTGTGGTAGTTGATCGCGGACCATTGGGAGAGTTTGATCAAGACCGAGTGGATGGCGTTGGTAATGATAATGGAGACCAAAATAAGGGCAGAGAAAACGGTGAAGAATCGGAATGGCATGGTGAGTACCCCCGCGTGGCCATAGCGTGGCTTGAAGAAGAGTTCGCGGTAGTCGCGGGCATTGGCGAGGAACCCATACGTCCAGCGGCGGCGCTGGCGGTAGAGGCCCTTAAAGGTTTTTGGCGTATTGGTATACACATACGCCGTATGGGCGTTCACGATCTTGTATCGTGCTTTCTGCATACGCATGGCGTACTCCATGTCC
>MHUS01000040.1:18202-19409 GCA_001823505.1 Candidatus Yonathbacteria bacterium RIFCSPHIGHO2_01_FULL_51_10
GAGCTCTTTGAATACCCGTGTTCGGAAAAAAGAAAACGGCCCCGGCGTTACGGTGAGGGCGCCCAGCATGCTCAGAGTTTTTTGGAGGAAAATACTCATGTCGTATTCCGCCTCTTGAATTCGCTGGAGGAGTGTTCGGGGCTGCCATGCCTGAATGGATGGAGTGACCGCCATTGCCTCGGGGTCATCGAAATATTTGATGATCTCACGGAGGGCGTTTGGGGCTACGGTAGAGTCGGCGTCAAGACAGCCAACGATTTCGCTCTGCGCCCGACTGATGCCGAGATTGAGTGCGGTGTGTTTGCCGCCGTTCTCTTTGGTGTAGACCGTGATACCAAAGCGTTCCGCGTAGTCTTGCAAAACATTGGCGGTGCCGTCCGTTGAGCCGTCGTTGACTGCCACGACCGTAAGTTTGTCCTTCGGGTAGTCGAGGGCAAGGATGGAATCAAGAGTGTGG
Organism: Candidatus Yonathbacteria bacterium RIFCSPHIGHO2_01_FULL_51_10; assembly: GCA_001823505.1. Taxonomy (GTDB): domain Bacteria; phylum Patescibacteriota; class Minisyncoccia; order Phycocordibacterales; family UBA1539_B; genus 2-01-FULL-51-10. The sequence continues at coordinate 18,660 of MHUS01000040.1, forward strand.
GCAACCGTTGTCTCTTCGTTCCAGCAGGGGACAATGAGGGTAACGGAAGGGACTTCGCGCGAGGAGCGTGCTTCTTCGGTTTTGATCGTGCGTTTTCCTTCAAAAAAAGTGATCAGCAAAAATACCTCGAAATAGAGGGATATAAAGAGTGGGATGTATACGAAATTATTGAGAAGGTCCATCATGGGTTAGTTGGAGGGGAAAACGCCGGCAAGGCTCAGCCGGTAGAGGAACGGGCTGCGAGAATTTCCGGGGAGCAGTGTGGTGCAGGAGAGCGCAGTGTAAGCGGTGCTCATGATCGCGTCGGTGGTCACGATGTCAAACGTTGCGGTGAGAGAGGCGCTGCCGGAGAAGCGGTCACGCGGGGCGCGACAGAGCGTATTTGCGGCATCAAGAACTTCATCGGCACTGGCGCCATCCACGGCGAGGGTGTAGGGTTCTCGGAAAAGAGAAAACACCCCGGTGAAGAGCGATGGCTCCTCTGCTGAGATATTGACGCAGGGTCGGCCGTCAACACAGGGGAGTAACAGCACTTCCGTTGAGGTCGCGGAACTATTTGTAGGACGAATGGTTGCAAATGCCCCCAAAACATTGTCGCCAAGTTCGCTCCACCCGGTCAGTGTGGCAGCTGCGAGGGGAGTAGCGGTAAGGGTGTAATTCTTGGCATGGGCGTCATGACCAAACAAAATAGCAGCCCCGACAACCGTTGGAGCAAAAAGAATTGCCGTGGTCATAACGCCTAAAAACCCA
>MHUS01000041.1 GCA_001823505.1 Candidatus Yonathbacteria bacterium RIFCSPHIGHO2_01_FULL_51_10
AGAACAGAGGCTCAAAGAAGTGCTTCCGCAGCTCAGCATGCAAAAACGCTTTGCAGCGACGGTGGGAGAGGCCCATCTCTATGAGGGAGTGCCCGCATTTATCAGTTTGCTGTTTGGAATTTTGGATGCGTATGATCCTATTCTCGTCTTCGGTATACCTAAAGTTGCCGTTGACCTCATGAAAACAAAGCTTCCCCATTTTCATCACGAACGCATTAAGCGCGGCATTGTTATGAAGCATATTTACAATCATGATGCGCCCGAGCGAGTTGCGATACTCAATGCGATGCCGCTGACGGAAGCAAAATGTCTTCCGGCAGTGTTTGATAGCAATGTTTCCACACTTATCTGCGGAAACAAAGTCATCATGACGATATGGTCAAAACCAGTCATTAGCGTTGAGATTCTTAACACTGATGTTGCCAATGCGTATCGCAAGTATTTTGAAATCATTGATGCCTCTGCCTTATAGCAAGCGTGAGAGCGACCCGTATGCAGTTCGAGCTTCTTCAACGGGAAATCCAGGCATCGGATGCGCTGCTGCTTCTTCCAATCCATGCGCAAGACGCTCCATCATAAGCTGGTCCCTCGGATCATACTCGTGAATCTTTTCTAATTGACGATTAAATGCAGCAAAACACCGCTGCCATCCTGAAGGCCCATCTCCATTGAGAAGTGTACGCGCGAGTTCCCGTACAGGATAGCCATGCGCCCTGTACGCCACATCCTCAATCTCCAGGCGAAGGGATAAGGCGGGAGAGCATGGGCTACGCACGTATACCGGTACGTCCGCAACAGGAGGTTCTGGTTGTTGAATAATTAGTTCTGGCTCTCGTGGCGCTTCTTCTTGAGCATGTGTGTACGGCTCAATGAACGCAATGATGCGTTTCATCTCCTGGCTTTCATTCCCCGTCAAAGCCTCATAGAGAGCTGCTAAAGTTTCCTGTTCGTGCATCATAAGTTTTACATGATCCATGTTCTGGGCTGATATCGTTTCAAGATCAACAGCATGGGCGCGTTGCATAAGGTCTTCCTGAATAGTCCGAGAGAGAGTATGTGCAACTTCCATACGACGCGCATGCAATCCTGACAAGACAGCGTATGTTTCGCGAAAATATCGCGCTGTAGGCTCGCCGGGAATTGATAGCTGAGCCATGGCGTGAATACGTGAGAGCGCGTGCGCGTCATAAGGATACGAAAAGCTCTGCTCCAAAAACGCAGCATCACCCTGAGCAGCATCTATTGACGATTTAAGTGTCTCAAAAAATTTCTTGTTCTTATTGATGTTATCAGCAAGATCCCCTACTTCAGATTCCAACTCATGCATTCTCTGCAAGCCTTCATAATAATCCGACCCGAGGCATTGCTTAGCTAATGCCCCTTTGAACAAGCCAGAGGTTTTTAGCTCGCGGCGCAATGCGTGAAGCGCCGCATCATCAAGGGGCATGCCCATGAATCGCGCATCGATGTCCTCAATCGCCTGATTGAGTTGAGCGTGCTGTACACGCATCTCCTGATACGCGCGAAATTTCTTCTCCGTTCTTGACGGTACTGCAAATTCGTGATCTTGCGTGAGCTGCAGCAGCGCGGTATATGCCTCACTCTGTGCATCACACGCCTTCCGTGTATTGTTCTTAGCCTTTTGCTTATGCAATGCCCGCTCGCTGGCAGAAAACGCGCCCGCACAATATGCTATGGCCGCTTCAAGTCCTTGTGTAAAAAACATATGCGTTCTCCGAATCTCCGCTACCTTCTCAATGGCGGCTTTTTTTTCATACCCATAGGACTGAAACAAGGCAGCGTGGCGCTCAGCTTCCAGAATTTCTTGCGAATGCTTTTTCAATATTGGAAGTGCTTCGCCAGGATGCTCAATAATCGCCTCAAGGTCACGGATGGTTGATGCGCTGTCATACGCATATAGTACGAGTAATGTGTCGTTGACTGATCTGCTTAGCTCGGTCTCTCCCGGGAGGAATGTGCACTCCGCGTCATTGTCCAGCATGATGGTCACCCTGCAAAATTGAAACAGTATCTCCCGTTGAATAATCGTAACTTGCCAGCTCGCAATGGACGCGTTGCCGTTCCAACCATTCCTCAAGAGCACCCTGCCTTCTCCTGACTGCATGGAGCTGAGGGCTTGTACGCATGACACGTTCGCCTGAAGCAAAACAATCTTCCCAGTTCATATGGCGTATGGCGTCTAGCGCGGCTTGCTCTTCATCCTGCATGAGCTCTCGCAAGGTCTCCACAAATGCCGTGAAATACATGCCATACACATGAAAATGGTCTTCCAACGCCGCAAACAGGTATGTTTTTCCATTCACGGATGTGGACATGCGCTGGTTGAAGTGAAATCTTGTAGAAGCGTCTATGAGGCGGTAATAATGGTCAACATAGCTCACGGATTTCTGTGTTTTGGGCACAAGCTCTGCGATATAATCGGCAAAGGGATCAATGACATGAACATCCCGCAGGCCTATGCAATCCTCAAGATGCTCACGTATCCTCGCCTCATGCTGTGCTCTTGTGTCCTCATCCATTCCGAGTGTGTACCTGCTCTGCGCTTTGGATCTGTGAATCGCCTCAAGATGATCCGGAGACGCGTCTGTCATGAAGCGGATGAGCCGCCTGCTGCTTTCGTCATCTTTTTTGAATTGATTCTCAACCGCGAGCGTGTAAATAATCGTGATCCCGCTTTTGATGGAGTATTCGACGACTCCTGAGCCATCCCTTGCTGTCACGATTTTATTCGCGTCTTTTCCTTCGGTAAGATCCTTAATCACCTCTATAATCGGAGCTTTTTTGTTCTGCATCGCCTTTTGCAGCTCCGGGATATACACAAATCTGCTGCTATTGAGCTGCTCTGCCACCCTAAAGATCGCCTGGTCCGAGCTTTGCTGCACCGTGTAAACCTCAGGGAGCAGCCGTACAAGTTTGTCAACGATGAATGTTTTTCCGCTGCCCGAGTATCCTTCAACACCGAATGAGCTGCCGTTAATGGCTGCCAGCGTTATAGCACAGCAAAGGCTTTCCTCTTCTACGACTCCCTGATGCCGGAAGTACTGGACAAGATCATGGAGAGTTAGCGTATTTCGAGGCTGTGTGCGCCGAACATTCGGCAATTGTTCCGGAAATGTAAATATTGGCTCGTGATGCAATACCGCTAGAGACGCATCTTCAGGAGCAATAACTCCCACAGGTAATCTCTGGGTGGTGGGTTCAACACGTGTTTCAAGAGGCATTCCGTTCATAGCTGCTCGGGATTGTTCCTCGTCATATGTGTATCCAAAGTATTTATGAGCAAGCTGCCTTCCTAACTCTGTCCTGAAATTGTTCTTGTCGAGTATGAATAAGCTCACGCAGCACCTCCAATGAATGACCTGTTTATTTTGATGTAGTGATCTGCGCGCGCATGAAGCGCATCGATAACATCTCGTTCGGTTGTAATAAATGCAGATGCCTGAGGCTGCTGTAAAAATCGGTTGACGACGTGCTGTGACTCCTCGTATCCGAGATCATGGCGTGAGAGGGAGCGCGCTATAACCCTGTACTTGTTCTCCGCCTGCTGCGCCACAGCGACGAGATCCGCAGCATTCAGTGGATAAATGTCCAACAGCTCCCGTATACCCTTCCAATCTTGAATGCGAATAGTTCCTCGAGTCATTCCTAGTGAAAGATTCACTTTGAGCACGGCCATGCGCTCATCCGTCGTTTGCGGACCCGATACTTCATAGATGTCGAATACGCGGAGCGCCGCAGGGTCAATATGGTCTGGTTTGTTGCTCGTGCCGATAATCATGTAGTTGTGATAGTTCGGATAGTCGCTTCCTCCTCGAAACCTCAGAAATTGTCCAAGCACTTCATTCCTGTAGCCTTCACTGGCTCCATTATTTCTGCTGCCAATTTTTGTTTCCATTTCATCAACAAATGCTATGTGTATGGCGTCTCCAGAGCTGATTTCCTGAAGCTGACTCCGGATATTGTCCAGCGGACCGCATTGATACCTGTCCTCAAAGTTCAACAAGACTAATCGAAGCGGTTTTCTGGATATAGCTGCGATTTCGGAAGCAACGGTCATCGCATAGTTGGCAAATAACGTTTTTCCGGCCCCGGTTGGTCCTGTTAAAAGCACAAATTGTTGGAAAGGCGAGAAGGGATTGTCCTTCCGCTTCGGGTCATAGTACATGAGGCAGTTCACCTCGGTTTCCAGTCTGTCAAGAATGTCCTTGCTTCCAATAATCGAGTCTTTACGAACGGGATTGAGTGTGTAAGGATCAAGCCCTTTTCTGAGATCCTGCTGGCCCACGGCTTGCACCGGTTTCTTCCGCTCAGGAATTCCGAGGATGGAGAACTTTGCACCCCTAATGCACTTTTCTTTATATTGCTCTCTGAGGTTGGGATACTGATCAAGCGCCCGGGATGCGATGTCCGCTAGCCATGCGAAGTACGCGGCATTGTCCTTGACAATGATCTCAAGGCGGTCCGTAGCGAGCACATACTTGCTAAAATGCATTGTGATGGCATTGAGAACGGCAAAATCAGTCACATCAACAGGCAATGACAGGATAGGTGGGATGCGAGAACTCACTGATTCGTTCATCACTTGAGATGTTGCTGAGGCCGCAACAAAGCTCGCATACGCCCGTGCGAATCCGTTGTTTCCTGCTCGTCCGAAATCCTTGCTCGCGAGCATTGCGAGATATACCCCGCCATACATGCCAACCGAGCGGCGCACGTCGAAAAACGCTTTGCTCGTGCGCTCGCCCCTTTGGAATCGATCCTGCATGGAGAGCTCTAGCGAGCTCAACCCCGGGCCAAGTTCTTTTAATGCTCGTTGCGCCATCACTTCTAAGAGAGACGGCTCTAGGACGATCTCTGGCACAGTATCACCCCGTGTTTACGCGTACGGCACTGTTGCGTATTTGCCGACGAGCTGGTCTACTTGCGCCCGCATCGTCATCGCGTCTGAATTACCTTGCCGCTCGAGATCAGTAAGGTAGCGTTTGTCATCCATTTTGATTTGAATGCCCTCAAGCTGCTGCTGGGTTTCTCCAACAGCCCGGACCACCACGTCGCCTAATATATTCTCCATCCCGACAAGTTTGTGAGCCTCTGTTACTGCGGTTCCTAATAAGGGAATCAACGGAGCGATCTTCTTTCCAATAAAATCACCCTGGCTCAGCAATCCTCGAACAACCGCGATCTGCGCGTCAAGATTTGCATATGCGATTTTACCTTTACGGTGCACCGTTTCGAGCGCTGTGACAAGACCCTGCTGTGTACGAATCCCAATATCCGCCGTATAGAGTTTACCTTCAAGTTTCTGCACATCTGTCTCAACTGAATCTCGTTCGCGGCGTGCCTCGTCTATCTTGCCGTAAATAAATCTTGAATCCTCGCCGTCCCCACGGCCTTCCGCTTGCAGTGTTGTAATCTCTCCCTGCCATGCAGCGATTTGCTGATCATATTCATTGATAAGATGTCTGCTGTTAGCGATTGCATTCGCCATTGTAGTGGCAGCCTCCTTCTGTTGGCGGAGCTTGTGCGCGATTCCTTTACTGCCGTTGTCCGCATATAATGCGTCATGTACATTCTGGAGACGATCACGAATCTTATGAGCGTTTTTTTCCGCCCTGGTAAGTGCCTTATTAGCCCGATACTCGGGAACATTGACTTGGGCTATCGCTAGAATCCTGTACCAGAGCCATTCAATGCCCTGCGCGTCTTTCATATTGTAGATGCGGACGATCTCCGATACTCCGTCCTGCCAGCAGTCTGCAATAGATTTTGACCTTCCTGTGAGCTCACGCTCCTGGTCAGCAAGCGCCCTTAGTGCATTAATGTGGTCCTGCTTCATGCGGGAAAGTTCCGCATCCCTCGTAGCTCGTTCTTGCTGAGGAGTTTCAGTTGCTATGTGCTCAAGTGTTGCCATTGGTTCGTCAAATCCCATTCTTCATCCCTCCGGAAATTTTTATCTTTTCAACTCATTTTTTCTATATATGCAAGCGCTGTCTGCCCTGCCACGTCAGAGCTTGTCTGAGAGTTCTGCGCTTCCGGGAGTACTCGCAACTTCATCGCTTGCTTGTCCCGTGAGCATCCTGTATGGGACGCTGATGAGCTCATACCCCTCTGGACTCGCTGGCCTCGGCCCGCATACGGCTTCAGTCATATTGTCGAGCATATACCGTGTTCCCTCGCGCAGTTCAGCACGCACTTCCGCAACAGGCCCGCGATGGAAGAGGCGTTCCGTAACAGACTTTCCCGCGGAGCACCTGTTGAGCAGTGTCACCGCTCCGTATGTGGTCAGTATTCCTAAGCCAAGTTTTGTTTTCCAACCCATAATATCCCTCCGTGTAATTGAGAACGTGAATCGTCTATATAACAAAACGCTGTCCCGTTTCAGACGTCAGCACTGCTGTCTTTATACGCCTGATATACTTTCAGCGCGGTATACCCATAAACGATAACATTGATTGGAAATTGAGATCCCGGAATGAGCCAGAGCGCGAGACTCGCGATTCCCCCATTTCGTGCTTGACGAACATGCTCCTCTTGCATGGCCTTGTCTGGCGTGTATCCGAGCGTATTTTCCCGCACAGCGTTCAGCGCTCCCTCAATGACCGTGTCTATGCTCATGGCAACTCCTGTGCTTCATGCTTAAGCTCTTCCGAAACGAAGTTGCAATGCACTTCCGTTTCCAAAGGCAGATCCTCTATAAACTCCCTGAGCTCCTTGAATGAGCGGAAGTGCGCTTCCGCGCAGTACGAGCTTTTTCCCTCAAGCCTGTAGAATGAGTTAATGCTGGGATGCTCCTTGAGATAGTTAAGGTCCCCCTGGGCGTTCATGATGAGCAGCACCCGA
>MHUS01000042.1:0-3922 GCA_001823505.1 Candidatus Yonathbacteria bacterium RIFCSPHIGHO2_01_FULL_51_10
ATCGCGCCTGAAGTAGATGCTCATCCTGCTAAGCATGTGAAAAACGGAGCAAAGAAAGGAATGCGCGTATCACGAAGGGAAGTGCGTGCGTCTAGAGAAACAGAAGAAGGGGCCCATCGTGACATCAAGTCAGTCGATGGACTTGAAGACATCGCGGGAGCTTGCACGTTACATGCTGGGGAGTACGCCCTCAATCATGACATCGTCATTCCAGAAGGCGCGGTGCTGACTATACGTCCGGATACCACTCTGCGATTTAAGGCGGGCTGCGGAGTGAGGTGTTTTGGCACATTACGGGCATTAGGAGCCGAGAGCTACTCAAGCTCAATCAAATTCCTGCCTCAAGAATCACAGGGCGGATGGGCCGGAATTTATATGGCGCCAAAATCAGTAGATTCCGTATTGCAATACTGCGAAATCGCATATGTGGTGGGGAGAAGCATTAGCCTCAAAACAGGAGAGTGGGGTGGTCCAACTTCTTTAGGGTCAGTATCCTGCATCGGCACGTCTGCCCAACTTGATCACTGCAATATCCATCATGGGCAGACGTTGGGATCTGGCGCGGGAATTTATGCTTCTAAAAGCACGGTCAAAATTGAAGATTGCACGATTAGCCACAACCAAGCACTCAAAGGCGCGGGAGGCGTCTTTCTTTCCGAAGGAGAATATGTTGTCCGGAAGAATAGACTCCAAAGCAATACTCCCTCCTCATGCCAAATAGCGATTCAAAATGCAAATGCTGAAATTGGACAGAATCGTATAAACGGTGATACTGTTGGCGTCGTTTGCAACGACTCCGCGGCGAATATATGGGGCAACACGATCATTTCCAATTACTGGGATGGAATCGTTGTAGTCGGCGGTGAGGTTAGGATTGCACATAATTTTATAAGCGGAAAAAAGTACAGGGGGTATTATACTTCTCACGAAGCTATTAGGGTGCTCAAAGGCACTCCACTTTGCATTGACAATAGGGTGTCTGGCTTTAAACAAGGTTTTTGGACTAGGCTTTTTGACCAGGTGTTTGATTAATGACTAAATATAATCGCTTTGAAGATCTTGCAACGGAATTGATCCCTGTACTGAGCGAAGTTGAAGAAACACAGGCAAGACTTCGTGAAATGGAGAAGAGATTGAATGCGGTTTGCATGGCGGGGCGGAACGAAATATGACCATCGGCCAAATTCAGGAAGAAACCACACACAGGCGGGTAGTGAATGCTCTAAAAATGCACCCGCTGATCAAATCCATTGCAGGAGATGACCTCCTCGGTGCTACATCTCAATCTGGCGTTTGGGTTTTTGGAAATGTTGAGGCGACCAATCTTGATGGGAAAGTTGCCTTGAAAGTCGTTGTCCCGCAAAGCGAGCAAGAAATTGCAAAAAGAGAAGATGAAGTAAAACGAGTGTATGAATTTTACAGAAAATTGCCAAGTTCACCGCATGTGCTCCCCCTGCTGGGAGAATATTTGCGCTGTGAACGCACGTCAACTCTGCCCCCGTTCTTTGGAATCTTCATGGAGCAGGCAGAATGCGATTTTGGAAGGATTATCACTAAAGAAAAACACGCTGAAGAGGAATCCCTCGAGATGATTGTTCAAGCAGGCAGAGGCCTTTCCGTTATTCACGGTAAAGGGTTGCACCGTGATATTAAGCCAAACAATCTCCTACGCATGCGCGACGGCAGAATCGTCGTAGCAGATTTTGAGCAAGTCTTGGATTTGAATGAAAAACGACCTCTGACATCACAAGCTAAGAGCACCACATCATTTCAGTCGCCAGAGCTGTTCTGCTCCCGAAAATGGCTTCCGAATAACGCTAGTAATGATATTTACGCTCTCGGCGCATGCCTATACGCAGCGCTAATCAGGAATGAACAGCCCCCCTTATATTATGATTATATGAAACAAGGAGGATCGAAAACAACTCCCGAACGATATCAAAGATTTATCTATGAAGCGATCGATGCATTGGATGTGAGCGAAGTCATGCGGCATTATCTTATGCGACTTATGGGATGGCCTCAGCAGGAACGCAGGCCGCGATGGATGAAGCGCGATTGGGAATATATGTATCAAAGTATAAATGCGTTTATTAGAGACGCAGAGCATCGTTCAAAAATACACGCCAAGACATATGCGCCTCCGGAAAAGCCAAAGCCCGAGGTTCTCTCGCAGCCATCAACCGTCGATTCTAGTAACTTCTTTGTGCCTCCCCGCACTTTGGATGAGTTGTTGGGCGCCAGCATTCCTTTGCGAACCATTGCGCTACCTTTCGTATCTGAACCAGAGAATGCACAACCGCGAAAGCAAAGTAGTAGGGAAGATCGCCTTCAACAAGCAAGCGCTGTAAGATTAGGAGAAAGTGAGCCGACGCATTTACTTCCATTCTCACCACTTGATGATTCTGAAATGTATTTTTCTCTCGAAACTGGTCCAAATACTTTGGAGTCGAAGCCCATACAAGAGTCTTATACAGCTTCTGAGCCCCCGGCCCATGCGAAGCTGATAAAATTTAGAAAGCGTCGAGATTTAATCCCAAAGGCAATAATTGTGTCAGCCGGAGTTATTGGCATAGGATTCTCAACATTGCTTTATTTGAAACCAAGTTTATTTTTTCAGATGGAAACGCCGGTGGTAATACAGCAAAGTGCACGTTCGCAACAGGAAGAATCCATAGAGTCCCGGGTTACAGAGCAAACTCCACTACAATACGCACTGCCTCAGACAACTTCACAGCATATAGTTCAGCCGGAGCCCGCCCCACAAATTGCTCCCACTCAGCAATCTATTGATACAGTGGCAGAACCTCGCTCCGAGATCGCAAATTCGACAGGTATGCGTTTAAGATTAATTCCTGCGGGGAGGTTTACGATGGGTATTGATGTTGGAAACGCGCGGCCTCAACACGTTGTAAATCTGGACGCATTTTATATGGGAACAACAGAGGTTACCGTACGGCAGTATAAAGAGTATATAGAAGATACCAGGCACCGCATTCCTGTAAATAGCTTAAGCGATACAAATACTCCATGGGATGGGCAGCTCCAACATCTTGATTACCCAGTTGTTAATGTATCTTGGGTTGACGCCACTGGATTCTGCCAATGGCTCACCGGCATTGAACGGCGAGGAACCTACAGTTTACCTTCGGAAGCCCAATGGGAGTATGCATGTCGAGCAGGAACAACAGCGGCATATAATTTTGGTCGGACTTTAACGGACGCGCGATTCGGTCAGCGACCTGGAACGGGTGTATCTACTGTTGGAGGATTCCCATCAAATCCTTTCGGGCTTCACGATATGCATGGTAACGTGTGGGAGTGGTGTCTAGATTGGTATCATCCCAATTACAACGGTGCCCCGGATGATGGTAGTGCATGGCTTCGGCCATCAATGGATGATCGTGTTATACGTGGAGGGGGTTGGGACAGTCCTGCTAGAGATTGTACGTCATCAACACGAGATTATATTCCAGCCGACTCCAGAGGGAATGGAGCTGGGTTTAGAGTCGTACGCTCACTGGAGGAATAAATTTGATTCAATTATTTGAACTCAATGGAAAATTTTATGGTATCAAGGAGGAAGCGGCATGAGCAAGAAAGATTGCGGACGTCTTGAGGATTTGGCGACATCCCTTACAGTAACTCCAGATACAAACTTAGATGACAAAGAATTTGTTGCCCTGGCGGTCACTGATTCAGAACACACAGTTGCTCTTTTCTCTATGTTGCGAGGCACACTTGTCAATCTTGGAGCAGGAGATTTTCCGAGATGGGATGAACACGGGAAAACTGTCACATTCCTTGCACCGGGAAATATTGTGCGACGATACAATGGCACCATGCTTGATGATGTCGCTCTGCCTGACACTGGTGAAATCCTTGACATGCAGCCCTATCAAGATCTCTTAGTGTATGCAGC
>MHUS01000042.1:3990-7113 GCA_001823505.1 Candidatus Yonathbacteria bacterium RIFCSPHIGHO2_01_FULL_51_10
TGCAGCAGTAGCGGGAAATGATGTTGTAGCGTCCGCATTTAATCTGCAAACACGTCATACTGTGAGACGTATGGTTGTGAGTAACCTGCGCGCTTCCAGAGCTGAGATCTGCTATAATAGGATTCTGTTTAAGGGATTTACAAGGAAAGATCATAATATCGGAACTTGCATTGTGAACTTAGCTTCAGGCAGGACGCATAGTGTACGTGACGCGTGCGCGCTCACTCCTGAGGGATATCTTCCAAGTACTTCAGGAATGACACCTCGCGTATGCATCGAGGGATCACCCCTGCCATTATCTGTCAGCCAATCAAAAGATGAGTATTTCAGTTTCTATAGCGTACCAAACAAAGGTGATAAAATAATCGGTGGAATCCTCGGCGGAGGCATGTATGTGCTTACGCTCAACACGCTATCTCTTGGCGAACAAGGTATCCCCGCAGAAAATGAGGTATCACGAGAGCAAGTGTCGTGGCTTGCGGACGGCAGAAGTGTTGTCTATGCCGATTCGGGATATCCACATTCAACGCTCTGCTGGTATGATGTGCAGAATGCAGAACTAGTTGCAAAGATACCATTCCCAGAGCATGTATGTCGCATCGCAGCTCAACCGGGGCTTGAGCGATTTCTTGAAGAAAAGGATCGCATCAAAATGTATAGAAATGAAGGAGATTGTTAATGCCAGAACAAAAACGCCTTGAAGACCTCGCGAGTGATATTCGAGTGAGTGATGAATCATCGGGGCACTCGTCTAGAAAACGGGTTATGAAGAATAACGCACCTCGGGCTTCAACGTTGCGTAGATACGCTAACAACGTGGTCTTTGGCACTACCATTGCAGTAATGGGTATCCTTGGATTTTCTGCTCTCCTTTATGTGAGACGTGACATGGATCGGGAGCATCAAAGCACGAACCAACAGTACGAAAATCAAACGTCGCCATCAACAACGGCTCTTCAGTATGTCGTCGCAGCTCCCGAGACTTCTTTGGAATCAACAATCGAGAAGCAACCTATAGAACAAGCGCACACAGCACCGTATGTGGAAGCCTCTCAACAACCCCCTCTTCCTCTGCAGCAACCTACGATCCTATCACCATTAGCTCAGTTGGACGGGCACTTGTCACATCAAATCTTGAATGAGTCAACGCAAACAAATGATACTGCGACAGAGCATCCTCAGGAGATTACAAACTCGATCGGGATGCGTTTAAAATTAATTCCCGCTGGAAGTTTTATGATGGGAGATCGCTCCCCGGAATTTGTGAGAGACAATCATCAATTGCCACTGCATGAAGTGACATTGCCCGCGTTTTATATGGGAACGACTGAAGTTCCCGTCAGATTATTTGAGCTGTATGTTCAGGAATGCCCGGAAGAAACGAATTGGCAGAACAGTTATCGACAGCGTTGGTGGGGCGAGCAGCTGCAGCACAGGGATCATCCCATCACGGTTTCCTGGTATGATGCACGATTCTTTTGCATGTGGCTAACACGCCATGAGCCAGAAGGGGTGTACAGCCTGCCATCAGAATCTCAGTGGGAATACGCATGCCGTGCTAATACAATTACAAGATTTAATACAGGAAATGACATCAGCTTAAATGATGCGAATTTTCATTTGAATGCAAGCATTCAAGATGCCATCCGCGATGTTGCAAGTTATCCTCCAAACGCTTGGGGTCTCTTCGATATGCACGGGAATGTCTGGGAATGGACGCAGGACATCTACATAGGAGGTTATCTCAACGCACCTACTGATGGCAGCGCCCGGGAATATTCTCCAGCATATGGACTTCGCGTTAGAAGAGGAGGTTCATTTCGAGAGATTCAAGAGGCTTGCAACTCTGCGGACAGATCGGCTGGAAATTCCAGCCTTGGTCATGTAGATACGGGATTCAGGGTAGTACGCACGTTGGATTCTGCGCCAAGTCGAGAGTGACGGGGCAATCAATGGCTGAAAACAAACGACTTGAGGATCTTGCTGGAGAGATTAAGGTAGGGGAAGAACCATCACCGCAAAAACGGCCGCTGCCGGCACCTCCGCGTGTTATAAAACTAAGAGAGGAGCCAGTGGCTCCTATTCCCCCTTCGCATGGGCTAAAGTATTATGCGAGGATGGCTTTGTATGGACTTGTGTCGGCAGTATTCGGCGTGCTTGTGTACAGTGGAGTACGGTATCACCTGTCTCAATCAGGGTATGATGACTACGTCCATGAATCAGCGCAATCCAATAATGCAGCAGGTAATGATCAAAACTCCTTGCAATCACGAATCAATCTGCCCACTCAAACTGATGTATCTGTAGATTCTCGAGGTCAGGGTGAAATCGGTCAGCCGTACGTTCCACCACAACAAACAGTTCAGTCAGAGCTTGCTCATGTAGGGGAACAATTTACGCAGCAGGTCTTTAATGAACCACAGCAGCAAGTTTCTCAGCAAACAATAGACAGCGCAATGGATTTGCCTGAGGAAATCACGAATTCCATTGGGATGCGTTTAAGATTAATACCTGCAGGGAGTTTTATGATGGGGAGTCCGTCGAATGAAGAATACCGCGACCCGGACGAAGGTCCTCAGCACCAAGTGAGTCTCAGCGCTTTCTACTTAGGTGCATACGAAGTTACGGCAGGGCAGTACCGGCGCTTCATTGAGGCGACGGGGCATGGTGTTCCGGTTAACAGCGAGGAGCCGCAATTTGTTATCTGGTCTACGCAGTTGGAGAATCCGAATCGGCCCGTGGTGAATTTGTCATGGGATGATGCTATTGCATTCTGCCATTGGCTGACGCAGGTGGAAAGCTTAGGAAACTATAACTTACCTACGGAGGCACAGTGGGAATATGCGTGCAGGGCTGGGACGATCTCGGCATATGCATTCGGCAACAGTCTGAGCACAGATGAGGCAGCGTTCTGGCCCAATGCTCCGAATCAAGTCACGGAGGAGGATTGGAGCAGGCATCTTTACCCAGTAGGGAGTTTCCCTCCTAATAGCTGGGGCCTCTACGATATGCACGGCAATGTGTGGGAATGGTGTAGAGACTGGTGCGGATCAGATTTCTACGGTAAACCTGCAGCATCGCAACGAAACCCGGAAAATTCAGACTACGCAGATATGACCCCGG
>MHUS01000042.1:7145-7289 GCA_001823505.1 Candidatus Yonathbacteria bacterium RIFCSPHIGHO2_01_FULL_51_10
GGTTCGTGGGGCGTCGATCGACAGTACTGTCGATCCGCCACTCGCGGTGGGGGCGCTCCCAACACCCGTAGCGGTAACGCCGGCTTCCGCGCCGTTCGCACAGTAGAACGAGATGTGTGGGAGATTATATCAAATTAAGAAGAT
>MHUS01000043.1:0-5213 GCA_001823505.1 Candidatus Yonathbacteria bacterium RIFCSPHIGHO2_01_FULL_51_10
CGAACGCCCGGTAGACTTTCTTCGTCGTGCGCGCTTGGAATTGCCGCTTGAGAAATTTGAATGCCTCTTGATTCCGCGCAATGACCAGAACCCCTGATGTATCACGATCGAGGCGATGCACGATGCCGTCTTTTTCTATCACCTCACCGGTCGCAAGCTCCACCTGCTCACCGACCCCTTCGGTTTCGGGGTAGTGTGCGCGTACCCAGTCGGTAAGTGTTGGCTCTTTGGTGTGTCCATCAGCATGCACCACAAGTCCGGCCGGCTTGTTGAGCACAGCGCAATCCTCGTCCTCATAGAGTACGACAACCTTTGATGTTGGTTTGTGGGAAGTCATTATGTGTATTTATGCACCGCGCCTCCGCTCACGCCCGGCATACGCACGAAGCATCGCGCGAAATTCACGCTTGGAAAAATCGGGCCAAAGAGTTTTTGTGAAGAAGAGCTCGCTGTACGCCGCCTGCCAGAGCAAAAAATTGGAGAGCCGCTCTTCCCCGCCGGTGCGAATGATCAAGTCTGGGTCAGGAACGCCCGCTGTCCAGAGAAACTTCGCAAGAGCATCTTCGTCTTTGGGCGCAATGCCCGCACGCAATGCCTGCCTCACTGCATCAAAGATTTCTGCGCGACCGCCATACGAGAGCGCGATCACCAGTGTGATGCGAGCGCCGTCTTTCGTTTCTTTCTCAAACCGCGCCATGTCCTCCTGTATACTTTTAGGGAACCGCTCCAACTGCCCAATGAATCGCACCGCGATCTTCTCCTGCTTGAGGTCGGGCAATTCCGTGGCGAGCACGGTGCGCAGCAACTTGATCAAGAGCGCAACCTCCATCTTGCTTCGCATCCAGTTCTCTGTCGAGAATGCGTACGCGGTTACAAATTGAACACCGGCATCCCGTGCCGTCACGGTGATCTCCTTGAGCGTCTCGTATCCGCTTTTATGCCCGTACGCGGCAGGCAGGCCGCGCCCTTTTGCCCATCGACGGTTGCCATCCATGATGATACCGATCGAGCGGAGAATATGTTGTGCCGGTGTGTTCATGTTTTTCAATACACGATAGTGAAATCCTTCCACATCCCTTGCGGTTCACCCCACATTGCTTCCACGTGATCAACGTGTGCCAAAAATGGGCCACGGTTGAGGTCGCGCACGAGCGCCTCAAGCGCCTTTCCCTCCCCTTCCGCAACGACACTCACCGAGCCGTCGAGCTCGTTTTTGACGGTCCCCGTGATATTGCGGGCCTTTGCTTTGCGACGTGTAAAGTCGCGAAACATTACCAGTTGCACGCGCCCGGTGATGCGACATGCGAGACGTTTCTGCATTCGGGCATTGTACACGAAAATAGGAATATGGGTAGTGCTTGACCCGTAGTAGAGACTTGTTTCGTCTTTCACCACAGGTCTTGGCAAAATCTACTTCGTGGTGTACGCTGACGAAGTTGATGTCCGGGGCGCTTAGCTCAGTTGGTAGAGCAACTCATTTACACTGAGAAGGTCGCAGGTTCAAGTCCTGCAGCGCCCACAAACATTAAGCAAGTATGCGCAGCATGCGAGCTTGTTTGTTTTTGCGGCGACGCAGGACTTGAAAGACGGAGGCGGTATACAATTTTGTGAAGCAAAATTGTCGCCGAGCGACCTAAATCTCTTGAGTGGAGCGAGTAGAGATTGGAAGTCCCTTTTAGGGGGTCGGGGTCACGGATATCCGCCAGCTGGCGGATATCCGTGACCAAGTCCTGCATCGCCCACCAGAATAAAACCAGATGGTGTGTTTATTGTACTAAGTCCTTCACCACTTCCCACAAAGTTTCTTTTGTTCTTCAAAGCCAAAGGAGGTTCCCGATGACACCCGAAAAGATCTGTTCCGTAGTGGCACTCTACCGTGCTCGGTTTGAAAAAGAAGGGATCCCAAAACAACGCATGGACCCGCAAAAATTCTTCAGCTCACAACAGGAGATGCTCGCTCACGCGCACTATCTCACAGATACGACAGAGGAATACGCGTGTGATCCAGAATTGTTTGCGAAGGCAAACCGTCACCTTGCCTCACTTCAAACACTTTTGTGGACCGCAGAGTGGTACACTCTCGCAGACCTCATGAACCACAACCGCCCGTAAGGGCGGTTTCACTTTTGTGCCCCCGGAGGGGTAATCTTTCCCTACGGGAACGGTACAGGTCTCACATCTCGTTTCGTCCTAACGGACCCACTGCGATATGTTCGACCTCTTCGATTCCCTCACGCGAGTGAAGCAGTTCACTCGCTCGGGGGCACAAAATAAAAACTCCACAAAAGTGGGTTTTTTATTTTGTGCCCCCGGAGGGAATCGAACCCCCATTAACGGCTTAGAAGTCCGCAGTTCTATCCATTGAACTACAGGGGCGGCACTTGCATCTTGATACGTCCGTCTCCAATCATTTTCCTTATATAATCTTTCCTCTTCAATCGCTTGAGGCGTCGCTCAACGAATCGAGCTTCCGTAAGAGTAACGTATTCTTGGCTTAATACCAAGACCGGGTCAGCGCATCTTTATCGGGTCAACGACTTGAAGCTTTGTGGTTTGTCCCGTCTGAAATGCCTCGGCTCTGGCATCATAGATCGCCGTAACATCAAATAATTTATCTTTGTTAAAAATGATCGGCGCGCTTTGGTTGGTCGCCTGCGAGAAGAGCGCCTCATTGTTGAGTTGAATAAATATGTACGTATGCACTCCCGCAAGGATCAAAAGAAGGGCAAAAAAACCGAGTACGACCGTGCGCCAGTCGCGATGCGGATGCAATGCGTGCCGCTGCGGATCACGATCTTGTCCCGCTTTGAATTTTTTTGCCAGTGCGTGAATATCAATGGTGAGGTTCATGGTCGATGGGTACGATAGCTGGTAATGTCGAATGACACAGCGGCTTTCCAATGTGCTCCGGAAGAGTTCGCCGATGATTGTTTACCATCGGAGGATATTACCTGCGCGGTACTTCCAAGGTAACTCATCAGTACGGTATTCATTTTTGTATTGTAGGGAAGGTTTTCCAAAAGAGTGACCGCCTGGAGCATCTCCGCAAACGACCCTTCGATCGTGAGTGACACCATGAGATTCGTGTCTGTTTTCCCCGCAGTTTTTGTGCCGATGTTCGTGATGATGATGTCAGTCCCTGTTGTGGGTCCGAGGGATTCTATGCTCGTCGTGAAATCACTTACTTCATCGGCATAGAGAAAATGAGTGTCGAGTGCGGCAACCTGATCCTTGGTATCGCGCAGCGCGGCACGCAGCGCAGTCTGACGCGTGTCCTTCCCTATCTCAGCATTGTACGCTTCCGTGATCGCAGCGGCCTTCTCTGCGCGATCACGCACTCCCACGAACAAGTACCAATAGATCGCCGAGGTAAGCACAATGAATCCTGCTCCCGCAACGAGTGCGATCAGTGGACGGCGTATGACGGACTTAGTGAAAAATGACTTCATGATGGTGTGGTTTGCGCCGCGGGTTTGCTTGCCGCGGGGGTCGTGGTCGAAAGCATGATGGGAATCGTGAACTCAATATTGGATTTTTTGACAAAACTTTCCGGCGGAATATTCACTCCCGCAAACAATGTGTCTCCGTTGAGTGAGTCCCCGAACGCGGCAAGGGCATGACGATCCAGTGCCGTGCCGCGCACCGTCAAACGTGTGCCGGAAGGTGCCGCCTCAAAGGACACCGCGGACACCGATATCCCCGAGCTTATTCGAGAGAGAAGCTCAATAACCACCAAGGAGGGAGTAAGGGTGCCCGTGTCTGCCGGCATAAGCGCGGCAATCTTGCCCTCCACTTGCCCCACAACGGTCTTAGGGTCTTCGATGCCGATACCGCTTCCACCGTTTTGAGACGCCTGATCGAGCTGCCGCTGTGCAATGTCGATCTTCGTTGCAGTGATCACATACGAGGGAACGAGCAAGACCCCCGCAACGATACCCAGCACCGCAAGAGAAAAAACCGCGACCGCGGCAAGCCTCATCCGATAGGCCATGACGATCTCGCGCTGTTTTGTTTGAGGAAGAAGGTTCATGGTGTTGTTATTTCAGCCGCCTCAGGGCAAGCCCCACCGCAGTCGCATAGCGGAGTGAATCACTAAAGGGGATCTCCGGTACATAGCGGTCAAAAGAGTTGACATTCTGCATCACCTGAGCAAGCTCAACCGGTGCGGCAAGACCCAGAGAAAGAAACTCCGCAAATCCATTGAGGTTCGCGTCCCCGCCGCAGAGAATAACCTTCGTGATCGGGTCGTGTCGCTCACCATAGACGTTGGGGTGCTCGTGCCAATAATTGTAGTGCCGAACAACTTCATCTCGAAGCAAAGAGATCGTGGACATGAGCACGGTGAAGAGCTTCTCGTTGTCTTGCGTGCGGACGAACCCCTGGGTACGCTTGATCCGCTCCGCCTCTTCGATCGATATGCCGAGCTCCTTGGCGATCGCGCGCGTGAGTGAATATCCCCCCACCGACACCGTGGAGGTAAAGGACACCGCCCCGCCCGAGACAATAAATATCCCCGTGCGTGTCCTCCCGAAATCCATGACCATGTAGGTACCGCGATCTCCCGCCGGGACCACCGAACGAGCGATCGACTCAGGCTCAACCTCAAATGCCATCGGCGTAAGACCGGTGCCCTCAAACGCATTCGTGTATGCATCAATGAGCCGCTGCGAAACGGCAGAAACGGCGACTTGCGTCGTACCTTTGTGGGCGTGTTTTTCCGGAACAATGTCGTAGTCGAAAACCGCCTCAGTGGGAGGGATGGGGACGTTCTCCTCAAGCTGGAATTCAAGCATGCCGCGTATCTCACTTTTTGATTCCGTGCCGACGCTGAGATGCAGGAGATATGCTTGTTCTTCAGGTAACGCAATGGTAATAAAATCCACGGACAATTCCTTTCGGAGATCAGCAAATATTTTTTTGAGCACCTCGGGCTGCTTTATCTCCCCTGACACAATAGCTCCCTCGGGAATGCTTCGCTCGCCGTAATGCCCAAGGACGAGCCCGCCGCGGCGCTCAATAAGCTCAACGAAACGCACCGACTGATCAGAAATGTCGATACCTCCCGACGGCATCGCGAGAAATTTGGGAACCGGGAAGATTTTGTAGAACGCGCTCCGTAACATAGGTCATTCTATTATACCCGACCGGCACGGAGTACGGAAGTGCACTATGGGGTTGGAGTGCTTTTACGTGACAGAAGAATCTCGCGGATC
>MHUS01000043.1:5220-6335 GCA_001823505.1 Candidatus Yonathbacteria bacterium RIFCSPHIGHO2_01_FULL_51_10
GCGTGAGGTAATGCTCAAGGTTGGGAATAACGCGCCCGAGCGAGTACCCGACAAGCGGAACGCCCGCTCCCCAGAGAACTCCTCCGATAATGTTGTAGCGAAGGAACTCCTGATACCGCATCTGCCCCACTCCGGCAAGGATCGGCGTGAAGGTGCGCACAATGGGCACGAATCGGGCGATCACTACGGCGCGTGAACCGTACTTGATATAAAAATTCCTCGTCCGCTCAAGATGCTTCTTGTTAAAAAAGAACGAGTTGTCGCGTATGAAGATCTTTGGCCCCACACGCGCGCCGAACCAGTACCCGACGTTGTCGCCAAGGATCGCCGCAACGATCACGATCGGAATAAGGAACGCTATGTGGAGTACTCCCTGCGACGCAAGGAGTCCGGCTGCAAAAAGGAGGCTGTCCCCGGGAAGAAAGAATCCAAAGAAAAGACCTGACTCGGCAAAAATGATCGCAAAAATCCCGAGGTAACCGAATGCTTGAATGAGCGCAACGGGGTCAAAATGAAGGAGGTTGGTCATGCCAGGATGAAATTACCGCACCAACGTACCTACCGCGATCTCCTTGCCCGGTTCAAGCGTGGTGAAGTTCTCTCCTTCACCCTGGCCGGGCAGGCCCACTGCGTACATAATCATGCCATTGCTCTCGTGTCCGCGGATCGTGCGCGGCGCGAGGTTCGTGATGACGGGGACGAGTTTGCCCACGAGTGTGAGCGGGTCGGGAAAATGCTCGGCAATACCCGAGAGGATCTGTCGGGGGGCCTCTTCTCCGAGGTCAACGGAAAATTTTATGAGTTTATCCGTGTCGGGGATCTTTTCCGCAGCGATGATCTTGCCAACTCTTATGTCGAGCTTCGCGAAGTCGTCAATGGTGATCGTTGGTTTTTTGTCCATGGATACAATTTAATTATCTTCATCCTCGTCGTCTCGGATCGATCGTGTGCTTTTCTTGTCCAGATAACTCTGCAGGATGAGCGCGGCTGCTGATGCGTCTATCATAGCATGTTTGCCCTGTTGACCTCGCCCCATAGGGGCCATCTCGTGGGAATTGCGCGCCTGCGTGGTCGTCATAAACTCCGGCTCAAAAGAAACGGGCAGTCCCGTCTCC
>MHUS01000043.1:6351-18345 GCA_001823505.1 Candidatus Yonathbacteria bacterium RIFCSPHIGHO2_01_FULL_51_10
CTTTGCAAAGGCGCTCGCGGGGGCATAGACCGCATTTTCGTTACCTTTATAATCCCGCGACTCACCGATGACAACCTCCTCTACGCCACGCAGGGTGCACAGCTTCGCCACCGTCGCCAAGAGCTTCCGAGTATTCGGCACCACCGACTCGGGAAATGCCATCCGCCCATCCTCATCCGAGAGAGCAAGCCCCACCCGCTTCGTACCATAATCAATACCGAGATATCGCATGAATGTACCCTATCACACAACGCAAAATCCTGCATTTTGTAACCATAAAAGTCAGTGCTATACTCAAGACCAGAATTGCCATTTTCTTTCAACCACACATCAACTACACATGGAGGATTCCCATGAACATGCCCGAAGAATACCCGAATTTCTTTCGATTAGCGCATGCAACGTTAGGCCACTTGCATGTCACGATACCAAAAACCGTAGCGCAGCTTCGTGAACTGCTCGGGGCAGACAAACCTCTTCCGGTGCTTTTGGATTTTCTTCGCCAAAAAAATCTCGTTCTCCGGACGACGAACGGATACACCATCACTCCCTCCGGAGCAAAAGAACGGGAAACCCCCGTGGTGCTTGCTACCTTCGCGGACGCAACCTAAGACCGTTCCTTCTCCACAAACATGGCCCGGCACATTTATGTGCCGGGCCATGAAACTTTTTACACCCCTTTGACACTTCCCTCCCATACAGGTATCCTCTGCCTAGGTAACCTAACTGCCCTTTGGGGCGAAGGAGGGACAATGTCTCGCCAGGAAAAGATACTGCGTGCGCGGTTCCTTAGGATCCTTGGAATCTTTTTGAACAAACCGTGGAGCTGGTACACAGAAGCTGCAATTTGCAGTCAAGCAAACATGCTCCACCGTACCGTGTACCCCATACTCACGCAAATGGAAGATGTTGGGTGGCTCGAGCTCAAGTGGATCCTCACACCACACGGCAAGCACTCAAGGGGGCGCGCATTCCAAGCAACTCCCAAGGCAATAGAGCGCGGCAAGCAAGTTTTTGACGAGCAATCCCAGAAGCACCAATTCTCTGGAGCCCCCATCCCCACCTGCTGATCTTCATGATCCCTGGTGTTCGCGTCTCGCGAACACCAGGTTTGTTTTTTTATTAAATAGTTTTTATATACTCCCCGATCTTGTCTGCGATCGTTTGCATGGTGGTGCGAAACTTCACTTCGTCGCCTTCAAGGAGCGTGACGCGGAAACCATGCAGGTTGGAATTGAATCCTGAGAGCGGCACAACGCAGATGCCGGTGGATGCCATTAAGTAGTACGCGAAGCGCTTGTCGGGTGAAACACCAGAAACTTTCTGTTCAATAAATCGTTTTACTTCTTCGCTTACGATCGGGAGTGTCTGGTGGCCATTCAAGATTCCATCGTCAAACACGCCTGCCATATAAAATGCACCGGCAGGCTTGGGCGCAGTGATGCCACGCACACCGCGGAAAATATTGTATGCAATGTCCGCACGGTGCGCGTATGCCGCCGCGCGTGATTTCAAGTACGCCGGATACCGCGCATCGGAGAAAATTTGCGGGAGCACTTTTTGCGGGAGTGTCGTCGAACATACCTCGAGCATCTTCGCATCCACGAGCGACTTGGCATAACGCGCGAAGAGCGGATCTTTTTGCTTGTTATAAAACTCGATCCACCCTGACCGCGCGCCCGGCCATGGAATTTCTTTTGAGAGTCCTTTCATTGCAATACCCGGCACGTCGCCGAGCACCTGCGAGAGCGTCAGCATTTTCTCTTCGCCATACACAATGTTCGCATAGATCTCGTCAGAGATAATGAAGAGGTCAAACTCGCGGGCAATCGCTACGATCTCACGAAGCACTTTCTCGGGATAGACCATGCCCGTCGGATTGTCGGGGTTGATGATGAGGATGCCCGCAATGTTCGGATTATATTTTACTTTGTTGCGCAGGTCTTCAAGATCAGGGAGCCAATTGCGATGCGGGTTGAGCGCGTAGGTGATGTGGTGCGATCCTGCATGTGCGCCCTCGGAAGAAGAGTGTGTAGGGTACGCAGGATTAGGGCCGATGACGCGCGCGGTCTTGTGGAGATACGTATACACCTTCGAGATCGCGTCCCCCAGCCCATTGAAAAAGAGGATGTCCTCGGGTGTGATCTGCGCGCCGCCCTCGGCATTGCGCATCTTTGCGATAAATTCTCGCGTCGCAAGGAGGCCTTTCGTCGGCGAATAGGCAAAGCTCGACTCGTCCTCAACGACGGTCTTAGTGATGATGTCTTTGATCCACTGCGGGATCTTCTCCCCCTTGGCCACCGGGTCGCCGATATTCTCCCACAGGATAGGTACGCCCATGCGCTCAAGCTCGCGCCCAACCTCCACGATCTCGCGGATCTCGTAGGTCAGTTCGTCGGCCCCTGGGTGAACGATGTTTAGTCTCATTTTGTCAGCATACAACGTTGCCCTTAAAATACAAAATTGCATTTAAAGCGTATTCTGGTAGGATGTCTGACATACGGAGGGGTGGCGGAGTGGTCTAACGCACCTGTCTTGAAAACAGGAGTCTGGGCAACCGGACCGTGAGTTCGAATCTCACCCCCTCCGCCAGAAGTCCGAGTTAGAACCGAGGTAAAATAAGGGTTCTTTTTGGACCAACTACCATTGTGGAACTGTCGGTGTAGAATTAATGTAGTTGGTGAGGGTGTAGGTCAAATCTTTAAATCACTTTATTTCGTCATGAAATGGATTAAATATATTGCGAGCGTCATTATTCTTTTCGTAGCGGTAGCGGTGTCGCTGTCTGGGGTCGTTACGATTTTTGAGAATATAGTCGAACCAAAATTGACAGGTATTATCGCAGGGATACTTACTATAGTGATTGGATTATATGTCGGAAAAGTCGGTTTAAAAATATTTAGACAAGAAAAATTCAAATTTTCCAAAATGGAGCCCTTGCAGAAAAGCGTCGGAGAATAGCTGGATAAATACTAATAATTATGGACACTGACGAGATAGCTAAAAAAGCAATAAAAATAATTCTAGTAACGGCGGGAATTTCTTTGGTGTTCTTGATAATATCTCCCTTTTTCATTTCACCAGAAGAAGGGAGCACTCTTGAAACCCTTATGCTCATACCGATTATTCCAATAATAATGGCGGCTGTAATTTTAGTTGTACTCGCCCGTTCCGATATGTTTTCGCGCGGTGATCCCTTCCTGCCACCCTATCTTCGAGTAATCGGGCTCATACTTTTCGGGCTATGGATACTTTCCTTCTTTGTGGATAACCCTTTCCGATCCTAATGCTCAAAGACGACTTGACGGGGCAATCTGTAACGAATAAAAAAGACCACTTCGTTCCGCAATTTCTACTTAGAAATTTTGCAGTAGAAAAAACTGGAAAGGAATCGGGGCTAGTTTATATATACAAGAAATTCAACACCCCTAGAAAAGGGAGCATAGCCAAACACGCCGGAAATGAAGTTGATTTTTACTTGGGGAAACACGCTGAGACAAAAGAACCGGCCAAAGTATCCGATGAGGTTTATAAAGAAATAGAAAAAGGGAAACATGCCCCTGCTGTCGTTAAAAAAGTCTTAGAGCAAGATAGCATACTAAGTCTTAAATATGAGGAGGAAAGCATTTTAGCAACCCTTGTTGCTCACCAACTGACGAGGACAAGAAAATTCAGGAAATTAATTAATAAGTGTATTTCGTATCTTTTACTGAACAGTTTAATAAGCATAGATGATCTAGGTAATAGAGAAAAAATCCAAGAAATAATTGTAAAGAACAAGTATAAGCTTACTTCAAGGCAGATAGAGAACGACACGATTGTTAGTAAATCTAGACTGGAGGGGACAAGGGGGCAGGAGCTTTTTATAGCAATTCAAGTTGCCGAGTCTATAGTTGAGGAGATTTACCGAAAAAATCTACATACAATAATTGCACCTAAAAATCATTATTTCATTTTATCGGATTCTCCTGTATGTATTATTGGTAGAAACGATGACTTGCTAGAAATCACTAGTTTATGGGATTTTAGCAGAGATGATGGCTACTCATTCATTCTTCCAATTTCACCTAAAAAAGCAATTGTCTTCGGCAAAACTTACGAGCGATTTCATCAAATTAGCGAAAAGAAACTATCTGAAAGTCTCACGGTTATGGTTAATAGCCTTTCCGTAAACAATTTGGATATAGAGTTTTACAGCAACACTGATCAGTTTTGGGATGACTACAAACACGATTTGATTACTCCAACTCGTCTAGCGGCTTATAGAAAACTCTCTCAAGAAATGGAGAGTAATCTCTTGAAGAAAATTTTCTACTCTACACAGTATTTGTTTTGGAAGCTAAGGAAGTTTTTCAGAGAGTTATTGGATTGAGTAATCAACTACATTTTTACCCTTGTCTGACTTCGTCTTTGGTACCTCAAACCATTCGGGATGAACCTTATAAATCCGTCGTAATTCCTGTATACTTTTATCGATAACCCCGAATGTAAGCCATCTTTTCGGTTCTAATTTCGGGACATCGTCCCCGCCAAAAATCGGAATTCAAAAAAGGGGAAGCCCCGCTGCCTGTGGCGCAGGGAGGGTGATTTATATTTATGAAATTTCACCCCTACATTCCCATGTGGGGAATCTCCATGACCTCTATTGAAGATGTGGGGATCTCCAGATGCGGATTATCCGCAAAGAGTTCTGCGGCCGCCGCGTGGCTCTCTGCCTGCACGATCGAATAGTAGTTGAGGTCATTGCGCGTATCGGTGATTCCTTCCTTTGTAACGCTCTTGGTCTTGCCGAGCGGAGCGCCCTTTTCCACGAAACTGCTTTCATGCTTTTTCATCCACTCCATCATATCGTTCCCCAGCTTATTCCCCTGCGCCTCCATATCCTCAGGAGGAGTATTCTTTGCCCACTCGTCCATGGTTGCAACTGGCACACGATACATCACAAAAAAGTTTTTCATATAGATAAACGTTACGCATAGCTGTTAATAAAAGTTCCTTGAGTTGCACTATTTTTCAAATGCTTTTTGCAGTGTTTTTATATCGAACTTCTTCATTTTGAGGAATGCCTGCGTGACTCGTGCGATCTGTTCTTTGTCGCCGCTCGTCATCATCTCGCCCATAATGGTCGGCACAATTTGCCATGACACACCATACATATCTTTAAGCCAGCCACACTGCTCTGATTCAGGCACCGCAGAAAGCTTTTCCCAGTAGTAGTCAATTTCTTCTTGGGTATCACAATTAACAATGAGCGATACCGCTTCATTGAAGCTAAAGTCATGCGGCCCTGAACTGTCCATTGCCATAAAACTCTGCCCGCTTAATGTGAACCGGGAGTGCTTTATAAATCCTTCCGTATCACCCTCCCCTTTTTCGTATGGTACGAGCATCTCAATCTTTGAGTTCGGAAAAATGCTTGTGTAATCCGCAATCGCATCTTTTGCTTTCCCGGCCAGCTCTTTCGTGAACATAAGAAAGGGTGTGATCTTTTGATCCATGGTGTGATGCTCGCTCCATGAGAGCTGCCACGAGAGTCCATATTTGTCTTGCAACCATCCGTACTTATGCGCCCATGGGTAGGTATCGTACGGCATAAGTGCCTTGCCGCCGTCAATCAATGTGTCCCACACTGCTTGAATTTCCTTTTCGTTATCAAACACAACAAACAACGAAATTGATGGATTGAGTTTGAAGTATGGCCCTGCACTAATGGCCATAAATTCTTGCCCGGAAAGCTTGAAGGTGACCATGTCGCAATCTCCGGAAGGGGTGTCGGTGATCGTGGTGATATTTTCAATTTTTGAATCCGCAAAGAGCGAGACATAGAGTGCTGTTGCCTCTTTTGCTTCCTTATCGAACCATAGATGAGGGACTATTTTTTTCATATTAATGAGATCCTTTATTCGAATAATTAAACATCCACGATACGCCGTATTTGTCAGTACACGAGCCAAAATAATCTCCCCAGAACATATCCTGAAGTGGCATCCCAACTTTGCCTCCTTTTGAAAGTGCGTCAAAAAGGCAGTCCGTCTCCTCCTTAGTATCAGGCTCAAGGTTAATATACATATTGTTGCCGAGCGCCACCGTAAACCCCATAGACTCCGGAGCATCTGTTCCCATGAGTACATGCCCACCAAGGATCGGCAGTGCAACATGCACAACCAAGTTCTTATCCGCCTCCGCAAGCGGCGGCTGACCATCCTGTAGTGGAATATCTTTAAAACGGTTGATCCCCCCGATAAATTCCCCTCCGAAAATTGATCGATAAAAATTGAATGCTTCTTCCGTATTTCGTGGAAAATTTAAGTATATACTTACTCGTGCCATAATGTTTTTTGATTAAATATAATAGATATATTCTAACAATTTTGAACCACCTTACTAATGAGCCGCCGAGTGAGCAGAATTCTTACGCTATTTTAAGGCAACACTGGGACGAACCCAGCCTATCAATTTTCACCCACCCGCGCAGACTTAAATGCTATAATAACCATAACAACATGCAGCAAACCCAAAAGACTGACGAGAAGGGACATTATCCACTTAAGTGGTTTAAGGAACGTGCACTTAATTCGTTTGTGCAGATTGATGAAAACGCGTGGGACTATTCCGACTCGCTTCTTCTCTATATCCCAGGCACAGAGAAAGAATACGAATCAATGCAAGAGACCGATACCACCTACCATAAAATTGTCACCCAGCCTGAACGTGCCTATCTCGAAGAAATCGCAATGGAACTCGTCGCCGAATTACCAAAATACTTTAACTACGTAGACCTCGGTCCTGGAACTGAACACAAAGAGCAATTTATTTTTGATGCAGCAAAGACGCAGGAGAAATCTTTTATCTATACGCCCGTTGATATCAGTGAACGCTTTTTGAAATTATCGAGCGAGCACGCAACACAACAAGGGATTGAGGTCCGCCCCGAGCAAGTACCGTTTGAGAAGTTGACCTCGGCACTGCCTCCTATTGATACTCCGCGCTTTGTCTCACTTGGCCTTACGTATTCTAATTACAATCCCGCGTACATTCTTGGTTTACTTAAAAATATTTCTGGCAAAGGCGGCTCTTTCTTTATTACTGTGCAGATTCGAGATCGCATCGCCATGGAGGAAGTTCGCAAAGCATACAGCGAAGATGCGCAATCCATAACAAACTCCAAGCTCGAACTCCTGGGCCTCAATGTGAAAAAAGATGTAGGCGATATCCTGGTGGATGATGGCGTACGTGTTTGGTGTACGCTTAGACACTCGACACCTGAACTCGAGGCCAAAGGAATACTCTCCGGAGCCCGGCTGCTTATCTTTCAATCCCTGCGCTACACCAAAGAAGCTCTGGAGGAGGACCTCGAGTCAAATAGTTTGGATTATAAATTATTCGACACCGATCAGACCTTTATCGGTGCGCTCGTGAAAACATAGCCGCAAAAACTCTACTCCGGAAGTCAGGCCTGAAGAATGCACGGAAACGTGCCTTGTTTTTGACACCTATACTCAAAACAAAAAGCTGCCGGAATTCTCACGGCAGCTTTGGGGCAATCCATCCCATCCCATACCATCATCATTTCTTTTTCTTTGTCGGTTTCGTTTTACTGACCGGCTTTCCTTCCGTTTTTATATGCTTTTCTTCTTCCTCGAGCATTCCCTGCATCTTGTGAAAATGCTCGGGCATTTGGTCTTCCCTGAGGTGCACAATCGCTCCTGTCAGGGGATCCCGCGTAAGAACGGTCCCGTCATCCAAATAAAGACCCATGAGTTACCTCCGATGGTAGGTGTAGAAATTTGGCTCAAGTGTATGCCCAAGCCGCCAAAAACAACTTACAACAGGGCGTGTGAAATGTAAAGAATTGAGATTTACGAACCCCCCAGCGCCTAGGCGTCGCGGGGGGGTGAAATTGTAAAATGATTGCTGCTCTCTTCCTAACTCTGGAAATCGATCTCAAAGGGGTACATCCCCATGCCGCAGATTCCGTCGAGTGTGGCGACTGGCTGGATGCCAATATCAATATCGGTTGACCCAGTCTGCGGAAGTACTTTTGAAATATTCATGCTTGGGATCCGCACTGAGGATGAGCAGTCGAATGTTCCGTTCGTATCAAACCGTATGATCGTTGGTACACCGGCTTTTGCCACGCTTTTTCGCGGCAGGTAACCACCCTTGGCTTTGATCTCAATGATCTGCGTGCCATCCACGATGCTCACGTTGTTTACATTTGGCGCTTGTTGTGTGCCGTCACCACTTCGGGTGAACACCAAAGCCCCTCCAATGAGAATGGCGGCGGCAATGATCGATAGAAGTGTCCCTTTCATAATGCGATTATACTAGAAGTTAAAAATAGGTGGTATCACCCCGATCACGACCAAACTGTTGGCAAGATTGAACAAGGCAAACATGATCACCACGAGTCCTGCCGTCTTAAAGAAAATCCCGGACTTCGAGCTGTTCGTTATGCTGAATGAACTGAAGCTCAACAGCGCCAGCACCGGCAATGTCCCGAGCGCGAAGGACAGCATTGTAAGCCCCCCATCAAGAAAGCTCCCCGTCGTGAGCGTGTAGAGCTGCATTGATTGAGTAAACCCACACGGCAAAAAGAATGTTGCCACGCCGACGAGGAGCGGCGTAAGGGTATGGTTGAACTTCGATACCCCGTGGGCATACTTTGCGATGAATTTCGGCATTGATGGCTGGAGTTTTTTTGCCCAATGAAATACATCAAGCAAATTGATACCGAGAATGAGCATTACAATGCCGATGATCACACTGAGGGTGAATGCCGCGGAGGTACTGAGCGTGAACGCGGAACCGACCGCGCCGATAACTCCACCAAGAACAAAGAACGAAACGAGCCGCCCGCCATGAAACATCAACTGCGGTTTTACCTTGTCCCCCTCCTTTGCGAATGTGGCAGACATGGAGAGCAGTAATCCGCCGACGACCGCCATACATGTGGAAAGCGACGCAATGATGCCTATCACAAAGGCGGTACCGTAGGTGACCGTACCCGCATTGACCAAATTGACCAATCCTGTTTTTTGAAGTACTACGAACAACACCGCAAAGGCGACGGCGATCGGTACAGCGATCTTGAAGTCTTCCCAATTTGCCACATGTTGCTGTTTTTCAACCGACACCGTGTATCCGTGGGGTTTTAAGGGGACCGTCAATTCCTCTGCGATCTCTTCCGGAGTTTTATCGCCAAAATTTCCCACGACTTCAACCGAGTGCGTTTTCAAGTTTGATCTTACGTACGTGACGTTCGGCAGATCTCCCAACTCGCTTTCGGTCATCAAGATGCACGCGTTGCAGTGCATGCCGTGTACATGAAACTCATATTTTGTTTGATCAGTCATGATAATTATATTTTCTTAGCTTTAATGCGCAGTGAATTAGACACCACGGAGACACTCGATAGCGCCATTGCGAGACCGGCAAATACAGGATTCAAAAGCCAACCGAAAAGCGGATAGAACACCCCTGCCGCTAAGGGAATCCCCACAATATTGTAAATGAACGCCCAAAAAAGATTTTGCTTAATACCCCGCATCGTTAACCTCGATAATTTAACCGCTTTTACCAGTTTTGAGATATCTCCCCCCAGGAGGGTGATGCCGGCTGATTCGATCGCCACGTCCGTACCGGTCCCCATCGCGATACCAACATCGGCTTGTGCGAGTGCCGGGGCATCATTCACCCCGTCGCCTGCCATTGCTACGATCTCTCCCTGTGATTGCAGTTCTTTTATTTTCGCCAATTTATCTTGTGGCAAAACATGAGCGACGACTCCATCAATGCCGACAAGCGATGCCATGTATTTTGCAGCCTGTTCATCGTCGCCGGTCAACATCACCACTTTTATGCCCAGCTTATGGAGGTCACTTACTGCTTGTTTTGATTCATCTTTGATCTCATCCGCCACCATAACAAACCCGAGAACTTTTTCTTTAGTGGCGAGAATGACCGGCGTCTTACCTTGCAAAGTAAACACGTTAAGTTTTGCCGCATCAAAGGAAATTTTAAGATCACTTATGAGCTTCACATTGCCCGCAAAATATTCCGTGCCGTTAATTTTCCCCTTAAGTCCTTTGCCCTGTATTCCTTCAAAATCCGAAGCTTCGGAGATACGGATGTTCTTTTCCTGTGCATAGTTCACGATCGCATGAGCGATCGGATGTTCTGATTTCTTCTCAAGTGACGCGATAATGGATACCAACTCATCGTCTTTTTGATTTGATAGATTTTGTATATCCACAAGTGTTGGCTTGCCTTTGGTTATCGTTCCTGTTTTATCAACTACAACCGTGTTTACTTTGTGAAGCTTTTCAAGTGTCGCCGCATCTTTGATCAAGATGCCTTCTTTCGCCCCTTTACCAACCCCCACGATGATCGCGGTCGGTGTCGCAAGGCCAAGGGCACAAGGACAGGCAATAACGAGAACACCGACAAACGACACGAGTCCAAATGAAAGCGCTTGTGAAAATCCAAAGAAGCCCGTACCAACCAAAAGCCACACCCCCAGGGTAAGGAAGGCGATGGCAAGCGTGGCGGGCACAAAAACACTTGAGATCTTGTCGGCAAGTGCTTGGATAGGGGCCTTGCTGCCCTGTGCCTCCTCAACCATCTTTATGATCTGCGCGAGAAGTGTTTCTGAACCAACCTTTGTTGCCTTGAAAGTAAACGCGCCGTTTGTATTTATGGTCCCGGAAACAACGCTGTCGCCGATCTTTTTTTGCACAGGCATAGGCTCGCCCGTGACCATTGACTCATCGACGAAGGAGGCTCCTTCGGTAATGACCCCATCAACGGGAATCTTTGCTCCTGGTTTGATCACGATGATGTCCCCGTGTCTCACTTCGTTCACTGATAGTTCTATCTCCTTTCCGTCACGCATAACGTGTGCGGTTTTCGCCTGGAGGTCGAGGAGCTTTTCGATGGCATCGCCTGTTTTTATCTTTGACCGCGCTTCAAGATATTTCCCGAGGGCAATAAACGTGATGACGACGATCGTAACATCGTAATACGTATGATCTACGTTTATAAACGGCCGTAGGGATTCCTCAAAAGCCGTAACGCTGAAACTGTACAAAAACGCCGCGGTCGTCCCTATGCCGATCAGCGTATCCATGTTTGCTTTTCCATAACGCAAGAAACGATAGAAGCCGAGCAGATACGGCTTCCCGACCACAAACAACGTATAGGTCGCAAGAATGGGGAGAAGATGATGAAAAAACTCCTCAACGGTGTAGCTCATCGCAGAGACTGCATTGTATTGAGCGAGAATATCCCAACCCATAACAAAGATGCTTAGGATCGCAAGCGGTATCGCTGAAATGACTTTTGCTCGCATATCTGCCACTTCCGCGAGCTTCTCTTTTTTGGATTGGGTGAGGCCGAGGTGCGCGGCATGTTCATCCGACGACATTCCCATTTCTTCGGCATCAGGGACGACGAGAGAATACCCCAGTTTTTCTATTTTTTCAGATAGATGATGCGGGTTCGTTTTTGATTCATCAAACACCACCTTGGCCGTTTCAGTGCCATAGTTCACTTCAACAGATCCGACCCCGTCAGTTTTCTTAAAGGTCTTCTCGATGATCCCTGCGCATGATGCACAGTGCATACCTCTTACTTTGTAAGCTTGTGTGTGCATACTATTTCCTTTTAAGTTTATACACCTTGAGGATCTCCTCTTTTGCTTTGCTCGTCTGACCGGATCGTACCTGGTTGAGAATACATCCGCTGAGATGATTTTCAAGCAGTAGATCTTCAACGCGAGAAAGTCCCTGCTTAACTGCCGATGTTTGTGTAATAACATCAATGCAGTAGGTGTCGTTCTCGACCATGTTCTGTAATCCGCGCACCTGCCCCTCCAAAAGCTTGAGCCGGCGAATGATCTGCCCCTTGTTTTTATCCTCCATGTATTTCATAGGCACCAGTATACCCCATGGGGGTATCTTTGCAAGTAGGGCGTTCCCTGTTGATTGACAACAC
>MHUS01000043.1:18379-34988 GCA_001823505.1 Candidatus Yonathbacteria bacterium RIFCSPHIGHO2_01_FULL_51_10
GTTAAAATTGTAAAAATATTTTCCACTTCTCCCCTATCTTCCCGGAGAACGCGGGTGAGAGAAACGATTGCTGCTGCCCGGACGGCCACCGGAATGTGACGGCCTGCCCCCCGAACGACTCGGGTGCGAGGAAGTCCTTGCTCCACTGCCTGCAGGGCGAGGAGAAGAAAAGCTGTGGCGAGGGGCGCTCGTGGAACTTGGGCCGGATGATCGATACGGGCGGCCACCACTTGAAGTGCGGCGTGGGGCATGTGCCGCATTGCGTGACGTACTGTAGGTGGTCTCGGGGCGGCGTGGCGGAGTGGGGCGTGCGTCAGGAAGCGCGGGGAGCGGTGTGACAGAGAGCTGCTTTTTGATGAGGCGCTCAATATCACGAATGTCATGGCGCTGCTCGGGTAAAACGAAGGAGATTGCGTGGCCTTCTGCTCCCGCACGCGCGGTGCGGCCGATGCGGTGCACATAGTCTGATGACTGTTCTGGCAAATCAAAGTTGACCACGAGCTCGACACCTTTCACATCGATGCCGCGGGCGACGATGTCCGTGGCGACAAGTACGCGATAGCGCCCCGTTTTAAATCCTGCGAGTGCCGCCTTGCGCTGATTGAGTGATCGGTTGCTGTGGATCTCTGTGGCAGTGTGTCCCATCGCCGTCACTTGGCTGGCCACGCGTGATGCGCCGTGCTTGGTGCGGGTAAAGACGAGCGTTGAGCCGCGGTGATCAACAAGAAGCTTCTCCAAGAGCCGCGGCTTATCATCGCGACGCACAATAAAGAGCTCCTGCGTAACGCGCTCTGCTGTTGTGCCCTGGGGCGCCACCTCAATGCGCAATGGGAGCTTCATCGTCTTGGTTGCGATGGTGAGGATCTCGGCTGAGAGTGTGGCGGAGAACAACATGCTCTGACGATTCGCGGGCACCTCGGCAAGCACGCGCTTGATCTGAGGCAAGAAACCCATATCAAGCATGCGATCTGCTTCATCCAAAACAAGCATGCACACCGTGTCGAGGCGCACGGTCTTCTGCTCCATATGGTCAAGAAGTCGTCCCGGGGTAGCCACGACAACGCGCGGATTACGGCGTAGCGCGTCCACCTGCGGGCGCATAGGGTGCCCGCCGATAAGCACCGCGGTGCGAATACCGAGCGGAGCGCCCACTTTTTGGAATGTCTCATCCACCTGGATGGCGAGCTCGCGTGTCGGCACCACGATGAGTGCGCGGCCATCCTGTGCAAGGAGCCGCTGAATAACGGGGATGCCAAAGGCAAGCGTCTTGCCGGTGCCGGTCTGGGCAATGCCCACCACGTCTTTGCCTTCAATGGCAGGGGCGATGGCCTCACGCTGAATGGGCGTAGGTGTTGTATACGAAAGCTTGTCGAGCATCGTAAGAATGCTCGGGGCGATGCCTAGATTACGAAAAGAGGAGCCGCTGTGCTCTCCCTGAGAAGTAGTAGTATCCACGAGATATACACCATAACATATGATGTGTTTTTACGCAAGGTTGGCGGCTATGCTCCACCCTGAAATGCCGCGTCCTTTATTACTCCAGCATCTTAATCTCGTTGTGCTACAATAACCCAATGGAAAGTGACATGCTCATCTCATGGGAAGTCCCGGCGTACGAACATCGCCCCAAGACCTCTGACTGGTACTGGGCGCTTGGCATCATTGCGGTGTCCGGATCAGTGGCGGCATTTTTCTTGGGCAACTTTCTCTTTGGGGTGCTTATCTTGGTGGGGGCATTCACCATGGGGCTGCATGGTGGCAAAGAGCCGCCACAGATGCATGTGGAGATCGGCGAGCGTGGGATCCGTATTGATAAAGTTCTGTACCCGTACATGAGTTTGCGTTCATTTTGGATCACCCCCAATGACCCTCCGAAACTCATCATTCTCTCCAAGAAAATATTCGTCCCGCATATCATCGTCCCCATGGAGGACGCGATCGACCCACTCCTTGTACACGAGAAACTTGTGCCGTTCCTTGATGAAGAAGAGCAGCAGGAGCCGTTGCCGTATCGTCTCATGGATTGGTTGGGTTTTTAGTCGCTCGTCTCATCCACGTTTTATAATTTGGAATTTTGAAATTTTGTGGTACAGTGTGAGCGCCCGAATGAGGCATTCGCCCTCGTCGTTCAATGGATAGGATGCCTCCCTCCGAAGGAGGTGATGCAGGTTCGATTCCTGCTGAGGGCACCGAGCGAAGCGAACGTGCCCGAAAGCACCTGAACTGCTTCAGGTGCGTGCAGGAATCGAAGACCCCTGAGTATATTCGCGCGGAACGAAGTGAGCACGATACGAAGGGTGTACCGTTCCTGTAAGGAAAGATTACCCTGCTCTGGGCACCGAAGTGAGAGGAAGATTACCCTGCTGAAAAAAGGGGTACTAAAAAAAACAATGAGACGAGTCGCCCTCGTCGTTCAATGGATAGGATGCTAGCTTGCGGAGCTTGCGATGTAGGTTCGATTCCTACCGAGGGCACATACAAAAAGAAAAGATCACCTTTGTGTGGTCTTTTCTTTTTGTATGTGCGCGAGAGGAGCGCCCTGCGGCGCTCCGTGTAGGAATCGAAGACCCTGAGTATATCGCGTGAAGTGAAACGAGCACGATACGAAGGGTGTACCGTTCCCGTAGGGAAAGATACTCCTACCGTTTACTTCTCCACCGGCAGTCCCGCTTTCCTCCATCCTGTGAACCCGCCGACAAGATTCGTGGCGTTGGTGAACCCGGCTTGCGTCATCATCTGCGTAGCACGAGACGAACGCCCCCCTGCTGCGCAGTAAATAAGATACGCTTGATCCTTGGCGAGCGCCGCGATGCGCGAGGAAAAATCAGGCGACGCAATATCAATGTGCAGACATCCTTTGATATGCCCCTCGTTGTATTCATCGTCAGTGCGCACATCAACAGGAGTAGCCACCCCCGTCGCAATGATCTTCTCTGCTTCTTGTGCGTTGATCTCTTTCATAACGTATTTAATACTACCACATTCAAAAACCCCTTGCGGGGTCTTTGGCTACGCGCTTTTCTTCGCCATCTTCATGAGGCGAGACTTCTTGCGAGCAGCGGCGTTCTTCTTGATAATGCCGCGCTTGGCTGCTTTGTCGATCGCCTGGTAGGCCGCTGACATGTCCTTCACCGTTTCCTTTGACTTCTCGGAGATGGACTTCTTCACCGTCTTGACGGCGTCTTTCATGGTTCGGCTTCGGCGATCGTTATACAGCTTCTTGCGCATGGAAGAACGCAGTGCTTTTTTTGCTGATTTGATGATTGGCATTGGGGTACTATACAAGATTTAATGAAAAATGCAAGCATAAGAAATTTAGGCGCTTGTGGGGCTGGTCTCGGAAAAACTACCTTTGCACAACTTCCGACGCCACAAAATCATAGCCGCAAATGATGAGTTTGTGAGGAGTAAACTGGCTATGTATAAGACTGTTGTCACACTATAATTTTGTAAGGCAATCAAACTCAATGCATTCGCTATAGCACTCATAACAAAAGTGCTCGCAGTTTCAGTAAACGGCTCCTCGTATCCTTTTCTAAAAGTGGGGAGAAACCCAACAAAGTCTATTGTGGCTACCACAATAATCGCCCAAACAGGATTTGAAATTAAAAAATAAATTATTATTGCACCAAGTGACGCAACGAGACACCCCGCATCAAATTTAGTGATATTCTTTGTCCCAAATTTAAATGACAACAAGAATATCGCAAAACAAAATACTGCCCCAACTGCCAACGCCCATGCACCATATCCAGCACCATCTTTAAGTTGTGCCATCACCCCCACAGTTTGAAGGATTGTCCAAACAAGCCAAGAATATCTGTAGGGCTCTGTTTTCCGCAGGAGAACGTCTTTTATATATGGCGCAAAACAAACAACAGCAAGAATTGTTGAGGCTATCCCAAAAATAAGTTTTATTTCCATCACATAAGTCTAACATGGAGACACTGACTGTGTGGTATTATAACGAAATGATAGGAAAACTCACCGGCGTGGTCGCATTCAAAGGAGATCGTTTCATCATCCTTGAGGCAGGCCCCGTCGGCTACAAAGTGCATGTCACGCTTGAGCGCCTGCGCACCATCCCCCGCGAAGGTGAGGGTAGCGTGTCGCTGTGGATCCACACGGTTGTCCGCGAGGACGCGCTCGACCTCTATGGGTTCGGCGACCGCAGCGAGCTGGATCTCTTTGAGAAGCTGATCGGCATCTCAGGCGTGGGTCCCAAGTCCGCCCTCTCCATCCTCTCTATGGCGCCCGTCGAGACACTGCGCCGCGCCATCTCCTCGGGCGACACCACCTACCTGACCAAAGTCTCCGGCATCGGCCGCAAGATCGCAGA
Source organism: Candidatus Yonathbacteria bacterium RIFCSPHIGHO2_01_FULL_51_10 (assembly GCA_001823505.1). Classification (GTDB taxonomy): domain Bacteria; phylum Patescibacteriota; class Minisyncoccia; order Phycocordibacterales; family UBA1539_B; genus 2-01-FULL-51-10. The sequence goes on from MHUS01000043.1 coordinate 22,719, forward strand.
AAAAATCGTGATCGAACTCAAAGAAACACTCGGCTTCCGTGAGGAGAACGGTATCGCAGGGCTGGCGGGTGAGATCGATGCGATAGAAGCACTGGAGGCACTCGGCTACTCACAACGTGAGGCACGCGACGCACTCTCCGGGGTACCAAAAGATATCGTCGACGCAAGCGCGCGCATTAAAGAGGCACTTAAACTTTTAGGAAATACTAAACGTTAACCATACTCAACTGTCATGGAGTTCCTCCTTAATATCGGTCGTCGCATCATCCCAAAACAGCTTTTTTCCGCTGCGCAGCCCATTTACCATTACCTCTTGGCACTCTCCGGGGCGATCGTCTACCGCTTCCCCGCGCGAAAATTATTTATTGTGTTGGTGACCGGGACTAAAGGAAAGACGAGTACGACGGAACTGACAAACGCAGTCCTTGCGAGTGCGGGATTCAAGACCGCACTCGCAGGAACGCTCCGTTTTAAGATTGGTGACACCTCAGAGCCGAACCGCTACAAAATGACCATCCCGGGGCGATGGTTCCTTCAGAGATTTCTTCGGCGGGCGGTGCGTGCCGGATGCACGCACGCAGTAGTTGAGATGACCTCCGAGGGGGCAAAACAATTCCGCCACAAATTCCTCTCCCCCGATGCCGTCATCTTCACCAACATCGCCCCCGAACACATTGAGTCACACGGATCATTTGAAAACTATCTTGCCGCAAAACTTGAGATCGCACGCACGCTTTCTTCATCTAAAAAACCCCGCCGACTCATTGTTGCAAATAGTGACGACGTGCACGGCGCAAAGTTCCTTGCAACACCAAGCGCGGAGCCGCATCCTTTTTCTTTGAAAGATGCGGAGAATTTGGCACTTGAACCAAACGGGAGCACATTTCTTTTTCGTAAAACACCCGTACGCCTCCATCTGCCAGGCGACTTTAATGTGCGCAACGCGCTTGCGGCGCTTATGCTCGGCGAGGCTCTAAAAATTCCGCTTGAAAAAATGGCTCAAGCGCTTAAAAAGATCTTGTTCCTTCGCGGGCGAATGGAAGAAGTGAGCGAAGGGCAACCATTCCGTGTCATTGTGGACTATGCACATACCCCCGACTCACTCCGTGCGGCATATGGCGCACATGAGGGCGTACACAAGATCTGCGTCCTAGGATCAACGGGTGGTGGTCGTGACCACTGGAAGCGCAAAGAGATGGGAAGTATTGCCGATGAATTTTGTGCGGAAATAATTTTGACCGACGAGGATCCTTATGACGAAGATCCTGAAAAGATCATTCGAGAGGTGCAGTCAGGAATAACACATACGCCCTGCGCCGTAATAATGGATAGGCGCGATGCAATACGTGCGGCACTCAAGCGGGCGCAGACAGGTACGGCTGTCTACATTACCGGCAAGGGTACCGACCCCTACATCATGGGAGCAAACGGACTAAAAACCCCGTGGGATGATGCGATGGTCGCACGCGAGGAACTTCACGCGCTTGGATTTAAACAGACCCCTTAGATCCCCAGAATTCGAAACAATGCTACCCCCGTCGCCACAGACACATTGAGTGATTCTTTTTTGCCCGCCATTGGGATCTCGATGATCGTGTCGCATATATCGAGTACCTTCCCGGGGATGCCTTCTGTCTCATTTCCCACCAGCAGTGCCACCTTCCCCTTTAATTTTATTTTTTTGTAATCAACGGCGCGTGGATCCTGCTCGAGCACCAAAATAGTGTAACCCTCCTTTTTGAGGCGCTTGATGAGCGTGCCGATGCGCGGTGCCGCCTCCCATGGCACGCTCTCCTCTGCGCCAAGCGCCGTCTTTTTAATATCTGCCCGAACGCGCCCGAAGCGGTCGGTTGGCGTCGGAGTATATCCCGCACAAAATATCTTTTCTACTCCTGCCGCATCCGCCGTGCGAAAAATAGCGCCAACATTATGCACGCTGCGAATGTCCACAAGCACGAGCACGGCCTCTAGTCGTCTTGTTTTCTTGCTCATGGCGGCATGATAGCGCATCGAGTGCTTTTCTGCTAGAATTATCTTCATGAATTACGGCATTGTTAGCCTCTTCCCCGCTTTGTTTGATTACCAATTCCTCGCGATCGGAATACTCCGTATCGCCGTGGGACTCCTTGCGCTTGCCGCAGGGTATCGCCACCTTAAGGGGTATGTTGAACAAACGCCTGATCAAAACGCCTCTCCACGCGCTGTTCGTATTACGGTCGGGAATATTCTTGTTATTGCAGGGCTTCTTTTAACCGTCGGTCTCTACACACAAGGTGCTGCGATCGTAGCAGCGGTGATGTGGGTGGGCGCCGCGATCATTTCTCTCAAACGTCGCGAATTGTTTTTCCTCCATACGGCAACATATTTGTTCATCGCGCTTGTTTGTCTGTCATTCTTGTTCCTCGGCCCCGGCGCATTCGCCATTGACCTGCCGGTGTAAGAGTTTCAATAGTCTCTGCACCAAAAGAGTGCTGTTCTCATGCATTTTTTCTGCCCGTTGCAACATAATTTATCGGGCAAAGACTTATTACATCACAAGAAAGTCTAGCCCTTTCAAACAACTCTTGAAGCTGCTTTTTTGTGAAACGACGAGAGTAGAAACCCTCCTTGGATGTGACAGCAGCCCCATCGTCCTTAATGCCCGTGAGTCCGATCCGGTGATAATTCTCTAGTTGGGCATCTTTAGCGTTTTCAGAAAACACGCTAATAACGACTTCCCCTGTATCCTTTGTGACTCGTTTCATCTCGTTCAACACTTTTTCTTCAATACCAGGCATATTACCGAAGGTTGCATCGAGGCATAACACATAATCAAAACTTTCATCCTCAAAACTCATCTTTTGGGCATCCATGAACCAAAGTTCTACATTCTTTCTATTTTTGAAAGATTCATGAGCCTTCTCAAGGAGGGGCTCACTAAAATCTATGCCGACTATTTTATCTGCTTTTTCAGCCAAGATGTTTAAAAGTCGCCCGTAGCCACATCCTACTTCCAATATCTTGGAGCCTTGTTTAACGTGGCGAGAAATAAATTTTATTTCCTCATCTAAGAATTTTTGAATTGGTAATGGCGGATTTGTAATAACTTCCTCAAAGTTGAAGTCGCGGTAAAAATCCTGAACCGTTTTTGGTAACATATTATTCATATATTATGTGCCCGGCAGGGTAATCTCGCCTTACAGGCGCAGTACAGCTTTCACCACAAGAGTACTTCTTGTTTTCTAGCTCACTTCGTTCACAAGAAAACAATGTCGCCCATTTTCTCGTCCCGCTCCCCGCGGAACTCAAAAATACGGGAGAAGCTTTTCGATTCCTGACAAAAGTGCGGTAGCGCACTTTCTCCGGGCGGACCGCTTCCTCGCTTCGCTCGCTCGTGTCCGCCCGGCAGGAATCGAACCTGCGACCGTTTGCTTAAAAGGCAACTGCTCTACCGACTGAGCTACGGGCGGGTATCTTATTAAAGATGCCCCAATTTAGCACGAAACTACTTACTCCACAACACATTATTATGGTCATGCAAAGTTATCCACAGGAGGGGCTTGTGTGGAATTCCCGGTGGGATATAATTATGTCAGGAAGAAAAACGTGGTAAGAAGTTTTTCGTAAAGGCCTGCTCACCTCAAACGAGCTTATCATCTTACGAAAACCCTTTTACTTCACAATTGCACATTCCTCCGACGTCTTAGACCCATCCTTGTGATGGGTCTATTTTTTTGTCTCTGCGGTGAGTGTCGTGAGCACGAACCGCTCAAGCTCCGAACCAAGGTCCACGAGCCCGCGATGCGCGTCGTGATACATCGTGACCATGCGCGTAAGCATCGCCGCAAGCTCCTCTTTTGAAAAATTCTTTGCGGAGCGCACGGTCTTGGAAAGCACGAAGGGTGAGAGCCCACTTTCCTCCGGGTGTGCTCCGGCGTGTTTGACCGCGAGCATATTTTTTATACCCCAAAAGAGCGTGCCGTGGATCTCCTCCGGAGCAAGACCATCATCATATGCCCGCACCAGAAGCGTCCACGCGCGCTTCTTGTCTCGATCCCCCACCGCATCCGCAAGCGCGAACGCATTGAACCCTTGTTTCGCTTTGTCGGGAAGCGAAAGATCCCACATTTTTGCCCCGGCGTCTTTGAACACTTTGGCTGTCTCTTTGTCGAGTTTACCCGCCCGCACCACAAAGAGATGTGGGGATACGACAAGCGCCGGCGCGACCACGCAGAGTACTTGTTTTCCTGTGGCAGTATCCAGCACATCACTCACCATGAATACTCGCGGCCCGGAAAAGAGCGCCTCTCCATACGCAGCGTCGTGGTAGGTCTCCTCGTCCTGTACACCGCGCAGCTCGGTGAGTTCTGCGCCTTTCATGACCTGACCATCCACCGCGGTGCGCGACTCGCGTGTGATTCGTGCGCTGTCATCACCGGAATATACGTACAACATGATGTGTGCATTGTAGCGCGCTTACGAGCAGTTGACAAAATATGTTTTTTGGTTTATGATTAATCTTTCTTGTTATTTCCCACGTACGCAAAGAGGGGGTTCCTATGTTGGTAAAAACGGTTGATGGCCTTGTGTCCGCCATAGCTTTAAGACACTTCAGTAAAGGAATCGCGGCGAGAATAACGGTAACCAGAGGGGGCACTCCTTCACTTCGAGCGGTAACGTACCAAAACGGAGTGCTTATCGGCGACACCTCTGCCGACGATCTCGATATCCTCAATAATAAGATCGAAGCGCAAATCCAGAAACACCTCGCGGAAAACGGTTAACACCGCCTTGCCCGACGACCAACCCCACCCTCACCGGTGGTGTTTTTTCTTACTCCCCTTTCAGCTCTCCCCACGACGGCCCCGTGGATACATTTATTGAGAGCGGGATCGGAAAATCCACCGCCTCTTCCATGGCACGCTTTATGATAGGCAGTGCCTCGGCTACATGGTCCTTCTCTATCTCATAGATCAATTCGTCGTGCACCTGAAGCAAGAGATGCACATGCGCAAGGAGGCCTTTCTTGTCCAGCGCTTCACGCGCCTTGCGCATGGCGATCTTGATGATGTCCGCGGCAGTTCCCTGGATCGGTGCGTTCATCGCCATGCGTTCTGCGCCGGCACGGACAAACGGGAGCGACGAGCGAAGCCCCTCAAGTGAGCGCCTCCGGCCAAAATACGTCGTGGTGTATCCTTTCTTGCGCGCGTCAGCGATGACCGCGTCAAAGTACGCCCCGATCGCGGGGAAGTTTTGGAAATAGGCATCATAGAATTGCTGCGCTTCTTCACGTGTGCCGCCCAAATTCGCACGCAGTGCATTCACCCCCATGCCGTAGATGATACCGAAGTTAATGACCTTGGCTTTACGCCGCATGTCTTTGGTCACCTCTGACTCCTTCACGCCAAAGACATGCGCAGCAACAGATGCATGTACATCACTCCCCGCATTAAACACCCGCACCAGCTCGGGATCATCCGCAAGAACCGCAAGCACACGGATCTCGATCTGTGAATAATCAAATGCCGCGAGCACATGTCCCTTTTCGGCGACGAAGGCTTTGCGGATCTCGGTGCCCATACCTTCGCGCGCGGGAATGTTTTGAAGGTTTGGATTATTTGAAGACATACGTCCGGTCGTGGTACCGGTCTGATTGAGCGTGGTATGGAGGCGCGCGTGATCATCAAGAAGTTTTGGGATCGTGTCAATGTAGGTGGAGAGCAGCTTCTGAAGCTCACGATAAATAAGAATTTTTTCAATGACGGGATTGCCTTCTTTGAGCTTGAGGAGCTCTGACTCGCGCGTGGAACGTGCGCCGCCTGCGGTCTTCTTGAGACCTTTTACCGAGATGTGCAGCTTGTCAAAAAGCATCTCGCCCAGCTGCTTGGGAGAATTAATATTGAACTCCTCCCCCGCAATATCCCACACCTCACGCTCGGCGGCAGAGAGTTGTGTGTGGAGCTCCAATGAAAGTTTGTTGAGATGCGTGGCATCAACCTTGATCCCGCGCGTTTCCGCCTCGGCGATGATGGGAATGAGCGGCACTTCAATATCTTTGTATACCTCCATCAAGCCGGCCTTTTTTAATTCACTGAGGAGCTCTTTCTTCGCATCGACGAACACCCCCGTCTTTGCATATGCATAGACGTCATCGAGGGTCGGGCTGGTGAGGTCGGAGTTGAGGAGCCACAGCGCGATCTGCGCCTCGCGCAGATCGGTTGCTTCCGGCAAAGCTTCCGGTGCGGGCTCTGTGGAAGGCGTCACGTCCTTCCCCGCCACAATGTCTCCGAGCCGCGCTTTGAGCGTTCGAAATTCAAGTTCAGTAAACAGCGTGTTGAGTGCGTCGGGCGTGAAGTGCTCGCGCCACGAGGTGTCGGGGAGTGCGAACGTGATGGGTGCGTCGCGGCGGATCGTGGCGAGTGTTTTTGAAAAGAGCGCGTCCTCTTCGTGCTCGCGGAGAAGCTCAATGATGCGCGGCGTGATCCCTGCCTTTGTGAACGCCTCCGTACTTTTCTTGAGTGCTTTGTACATCGCCTCAATCGTACCGAATTCCTTCACGAGGATCGTCGCGGTCTTCTCGCCGATGCCGGGAATGCCGATGATGTTGTCTGAGGGATCGCCACGCAAACCTTTGTAGTCGGGCAAACGTGCAGGAGAAAATCCGAAGCGCTCGTCCACCGCATGCTCGTCATAGAGTATGGTGTCGTTGATGCCCTTCTTAAGTGTGTAGACAACCACATGGTCCTTGTCCACGAGCTGGAGCGTGTCCATGTCGCCTGACGCGATGATGATACGAACGTCCTTATTTTTTTTGAATTGCTCAACCACCGTACCTAAAATATCGTCTGCTTCAAATCCTGGTGCTTCGTAGCAAGGGATGTGAAACGCGGCAAACACTTCCCGCGACCGCTTGAGCTGTGTGACGAGCGCGTCGTCGGTCTTGGCCCGTCCTTGCTTGTACGCATCGTATGCCTCATGTCGAAACGTCGGCTGAGGCAGGTCGTAACACGCGGCGAGGTAGTCCGGCTTGAGCTCCTTGATGATGCGCACGAGCATCGTAGAGAGCCCGAAGAGTGCGCCCGTCGGCTCACCTTTACTGGAGACAAAATCAGGCAGTGCATGATATGCACGATGAATGATCGCGTGCGCATCGAGCAAGATGAGTGTTGAACTTAGTTCTTTTTTGTTTTTGGTTCGGGCCATAGAGGGACAAGAGACTTGGGGATGATTATCTCACGGGTGGTTTCATTCACCGCGCGCAAGCGTACGGTATGCGCGGTATGAGGGATTGCTTGGTCGACACGTTCCGGCCACTCAATGACGATCAAGTTGCCGTGGTGCGCGAGTGCTTCATCCCAGCCGATCGCCTCAAGCTCGTGCACCCCTTCAAGGCGGTACGCATCAATGTGCACGAGGTGTTCGAACGGCATCTTTTTGGGAAGACGATAGATCTTTTCAAGAACGAAGGTTGGGCTCGTCACGTCCTCCGCAACTCCAAGTTCATGCGCGATGGCCTTGGTAAGCGCGGTCTTACCTGCGCCGAGATCCCCCGCAAGGGCAAGCACCGTCGCCCTCCCTGAGAGCCGCGCTGAGGCAAGCGCGCGGACAAGATCGTGCGCGATATTCTTTGTCTCAATGATACTCTTGGAGACGAGTTTCATGTAGGTATTGTAGCACGAGCATTTCAGCTGCCAGATGCGCTTTTTTCTATACAAAAAGCCCCGCCAGAGGCGGGGCTTTTTGGTTAAAATCTAAGAATTATTATGCGTGTATCCGCATCCGTGCCTCATCTGCGCGGCGGCGTGAAGCCGCAATGAACATCAGAAGCGCGATGATGACAATAATGAGGGCGAGGAGGATAAGCCAGCCGAGAGCATTCGTGGGGAAGAATCCGCCAACGCTCGCACCAAGGCCAAGGTTGGAGGTGCCACTGCCCACCGTGTGCACCGCGTACGCGATCGCATCACCCTGTGTGTTGGTCGCGGTATCGGTGTACACCAACACCACGGTTGTCACCAAGACCTTACCTACCAGTGTTTCAGGGAGCACTCGTGCTTGTACGCTCACGTCACCTGAGTCTCCCGGACGAAGAGTGCCGATCTGCACCGTAAGCGTATTATCATTTGCAGAGAAGCTTCCGCCGCTCGAACCAAGGAATTGCATTTCTTTGGGAAGCATCACGCGAAGCATGACGTTGTTCAACTGTGTTGTTCCCTTGTGTGCGTAGTGGATAAGATAGGTAATGGTATCCCCGGCGATCACCGTATCACGAAGTCCCGTGATCGTGATCTCGATCGGAGACGTTACTCCCGCAACCACGACGCGTGGTTGAGTGATCGTGATCACCTGCGGGGGTTGCTGTACCACTATCGGGGGCTGATACACAACCTGCTGCCCACCCGTTGTGAACGAGAGGATCGTTCCGCGACTCACGCCATACGTATTGCTGACCACTGCCCGATAGTAATATGTCGTGCGAGGAGAAAGCGTAGTGATGTACTGAGAGAACGCGATCGAGGGAGCAGAGCCGATCGTCTGTGTTACGGTCTGGCTTCCCAAGCTGTAGGTTGTCCCCCACTCGAACCATCCCTGTGTTGTAACATTACCACTCACAAGCCCCAACGCATTGAGCTTCGTGGATGTCTGGGTGGTTTCTGTAGCGATCGTGGTGATCGCGGTGGGGATGCTTCCCTGCGGCTGATAGTTACCACCGGTCGTGGTGAACGAGAGAATGCTGCCGTACGCCGTCCCGCCCGAGGTCATTGCCGCCGCGCGGAAGTAGTACGTGGTATTCGGCGCAAGCCCTGAAACCGTAGCGTTAAAGTTGGTAGCGATGGTCCCCGCGTAAGTGCGCTGGGTGCTGTTGCCCAAACTTGAATTCGTCCCCCACTCGAACCAATACTGTGTATTGGCCATGCTGTTCGGATTCACATACCCGTTGAGTGTCGCGTAGGTGTCCGAGATGTTCGTTGCGGTCTGCGTGCTTACGAACGGCGTCTGGTTGTTGTTACAGTTGTTGTAATTACAATTGTTACTGTACGTCGTGGTGAATGAGAGAATGCTGCCATAGACCGTACCTGCGGAGTTCTGCGCCACGGCACGGTAATAGTAGGTCGCATTCTGTGAAAGCCCACTGATCGTGTCCGTGAAGTTGCCGGCACTTGATCCTTGCGCGAGCTTGGTGGTGGTGTTACCCAAACCGGTACCCGTCCCCCACTCGAACCAGCGTGTGGCGTCGGTAGTGTTGTTGGGATTTACATATCCCTGCAAAATGGCAAATCCATCCGTCACGTTCTGTGTAGAGTAAGTCGTTACCGAAGGAAGATTCTGGTTACAGTTGTAGGTACAGCCGCCACCGGTTGTCGTGAACGAAAGGATTGTCCCGTACGCCGTACCGGATGCATTTTGTGCAACGGCGCGATAGTAGTAGATCGTGTTTTGCGCGAGGCCGCTTACCTGCTCGCTGAAGTTGCCGGCAGAGCTTCCCTGTGAAATGTGGCCCGTTGAATTACTGAATGATGGACTCGTCCCCCACTCAAACCAGCGTGTGGTGTCAGAGGTGCTGTTGGGATTCACATAGCCATTGAGCGTTGCATAGCTCGTGCTGACATTGGTCGCGGTGTTTGTGGTAACTGATGGAAGGTTTTGGTTGCAGTTATAGGTACAGCCACTGCCGGTCGTGGTAAACGACCGGATCGCACCATACGCGGTACCTACAGAGTTCTGTGCCGCAGCACGGTAGTAATATGTGGTGTTAGAAGAAAGACTGGAGACGGCGACACTATAGTTAACCGCACTCGTTCCTTGAGCAATATGCGGAGTGGAAATACCGAGCGACTGTGTGGTTCCCATTTCAAACCATCGCGTAGTATCAGAGGTGCCGTTCGGGTTTACATAGCCACCGAGGGTTGCGGAGGATGCGGCAACATTCGTTACGGTGTTTGTGGTAACCGACGGAAGCTGCGCCTGCCCACCAGAGGTACTCCCCACCTGAAACGTAAGCGTGACTGCACCTTGATTATAGAAGGTGTTGAGATCCGCTCCGATATCCCCAAGGTTAAGCCCTGTTGATGAGAAGATCGCTGTTTCAGATTGATTTATTGGAGAGGTGGTTTGGGTTGTTGCTGCGTGAGGAAACCACTTGACCGTTCCGGGGAGAAAGGTGAGTGATTGGCTGCTTGAAAGTGTTACCGTGGCCGATCCCACTACCTGTGAAGCATTGTCTGCCCACACATACGCAGTGAATGACTGAGTCGTTCCTGAGCTTGTGCTTTGCGGAGAGAGGCGCACGTGCAAATTTCTTGCAGTCTCGCTTGAGTTATTGTGATAATAAATATGGAACGAAACTCGCTCGCCGGCACTCGCAGACGCAGTGGTAGACCACCCCGTCGTGCTGTTGGGGTTTTGCGTCTCGTTCTTGGTCTCAAGCGTTGGGAAATCCAACGAATGATTGTTGAGAGTTGCGGCAAGCGCAAACTGCGGAACAATGGCAAAAAGTGCCACGGCAACTACTCCGACTGTTTTAATAATGTTTTTCATACTGTTTATAAACTACTTAATAAAGGTTTCCCATTGTTTAAATTTTCAACAACCCGTTAAAAACTTAAAAGTGGGGGCCTCGCTACATCCGTATGTGCGAGACCCGAATCAAAGAACTACTCATTTGCACTTATTACTGTCCATACCCCGGACCTGAGCCCCCATCATTTCCGGGATAGACAAACGGTGGGTCAACGACCACTGGTGGATTTGTACCACCACCATTCCCCGGATAGACAAATGGAGGATCTTCCACAACTACGACCGGTGGTGGATTCGTGCTTCCTCCGTGTCCTGGTCCTGGTGGATTGGTGCTTCCACCGTGCCCCGGACCCGGAGATGGTGGTGTCACCACTGTGCCGCCATTATTATTCGTGATCCGATCACCGGACCGCGAAATTCCATAACCGATGGCCACGGAACCCAAGACCCCCACGGCAACTGCAGTAATCCTGTTTGCATCCGCGCAGGATCCGACGCAGTCGTCGTAAGGCCTCATCACCTCAGGATTAACATTGAAGTTAAAACTGATGGGAGCCGCACTTGCCTGCCTAGTCCTTTCAGGCGGAGGCCTGTACGCGACGGGTGGCGGTGCGGTCGTTCTGGCACGAAAATATACATCATTCAGAACATCGTTCCCGCAACGCTTTACCCAGGGTGACTTCCCTCTCGTTTCAGAAACAACGACCTTCTCGCCGGCACGGAGCCACCCACGGCATACGTGACCGGACCCCGATGAAAGTAGTACGAATAGGTCTTCTGCCAACACGACCACTTTTTCGTCGGGACTGAGTTGCCGATTCGTGTTTACCGGATCGGCGCCAATTTTGCAGTAATATTTTCCAGCACCAACCGCAAGGGTTGATGCGGTCATAAGAACCGCAAACAAAAGCTGTACCAGATATTTCGTGTGCATCACGACCTCCTGTTGATGGGAAAGATCTCTATATGTTTGCACCTTGCAAACATTTTTCATTCTTCAAATATAAAAACTTAAAGAATAAAAAATGTTGCTTTGCAGGATCGATATTTCAACCCTGCAAAGCAAGTGCTTGGACATGACAGCTACTTGCTGCCATGTCCGCCTCGATTCACCGTCCGTAGTACTCATCTTCGTCGTACTGGATCCTTGCACGATACGCAGGACGACGTGGCGGAGGTGCTTGTTGATATTGCTGTTGCTGTCCGCAATTAAACGGGGTGAAGTAGTCCTGGATGTTCCCGCCCTCGTTTTGAACCCGTAGTCGGGCCATGTTATATGCGTTGACTTCCGCCTGCTGACAGGAAATCGTCACCGCATACCCTTTGGCTTGAACAGACGGCTGGTACTCGTCATAGTACCGCTCCGTTTTGACCCCCTGTCCAGCCATATATCCAATGGCTCCGCCAACACCAGCGCCAGCAACGATACCGCCACGGTGTGCGCCACTTGCTGCTGCTATACCAGCACCGGCAAGTGAGCCTAGGACCGTCATCGGCCCCCGTTGATCCATGCCTGAACAGCCACCAAGGATGAACAGGCCTACCAAACCAATGATTTTGAAGAACTTTGTGACCATCTGACACCTCCTGGGTGTACAATTGAGAGAAATTAGTCGGCGCAACCTATTGTGCACAGGTTGCTCTTCTGTAACTATTATACACCTTTGTATATTTTTGTCAAGTCCATATACCTGAATTCTACCCTGAAACGCAACATCCCCGTGGGATACTGTAGCGGTATACCATTACACGTTAAGTAACCACGAGGAT
>MHUS01000044.1:0-167 GCA_001823505.1 Candidatus Yonathbacteria bacterium RIFCSPHIGHO2_01_FULL_51_10
TGTCGAAATAGCAACGCTGATCCGATAAACAGCACGGCGAAAATGGAGTTGAAAACGAACACGCCGATAACGCCTGCGTTGCCCCAGCTGACTTCTGGCGAGATAATCAGTGCAACCACAGGGACCAACACTTGTACAAGTGCCGTCGCAAACAAGGTGTATGCTAT
>MHUS01000044.1:173-263 GCA_001823505.1 Candidatus Yonathbacteria bacterium RIFCSPHIGHO2_01_FULL_51_10
CGGTTTGAAGCGTGAAATAAGGGAGCCGATGAGTAGGACAGCAGGTACTGCCCAGTACATCAAGTTGACGGGTTGGTTCTCGTTCCCGAT
>MHUS01000044.1:358-11409 GCA_001823505.1 Candidatus Yonathbacteria bacterium RIFCSPHIGHO2_01_FULL_51_10
ATTGCCACAGTTCGTAGAAACCGCCAGCGACCAACAGTATGATGCCATAAGCAACGACTTCACCCCACTGCACTTCATTGGTGAACTGCATAGCCGCCGTAAGAGTGATCATTAATATAAGCACTATGACAACAGCCCACACGATTAACCTTTTTGTAATGTTTTGCATAATAATAAATATTATGTTCTCTCTAGTAACTCTCGCGAGTATCTCATACCCTACCTAAAGTTCAAACTTGGCAATCTGGCGGAGAGGGCGGGAATTTCTCTCCTTACAGGAGCAGTATAGGTTGCGCGTCTCACTTTGCCCTAGACGGGCTCGTTGCGACAGGCTTAACCTTTTCGAATCCCGCACAGAAGCAAAGCAGTTTGCTTCCTCCTCTCCGCCCAACAAAAAATGCCCTTTCGGGCTTTTTTGTACGTGCGGAGAGGGCGGGATTCGAACCCGCGAGGGGCTTTAAGACCCCTACCTCGTTAGCAGTGAGGCGCTTTCGGCCACTCAGCCACCTCTCCGTGTAGGGGTAATCTACCACATAGTTTCTGTTCTCGCACGCATATTAATGCGCCACAGCACATAGCAGTACTTCTCGTGCGCCGGCTTGTTTGAGCGCTTTTGCTGCCTCACGGAGTGTGGCGCCGGTGGTGGTCACATCGTCAACGAGGATAATGTCACGTCCGGAAACGCGGGAGGTTTTGTTGCGTGGGACCAAGAATGCTCCTGAAATATTTTTGATCCGATCACGCTTGTCCTTAATACGCGCCTGTGGCGGTGTGTCCTTGATACGCTCAAGGACACTAGCTGCTGTGGCCATTGGCGGGAGAGAAGCCGTTGCAATTCCTCTCGCGATCAGCGCTGCTTGGTTGAATCCACGTTCCCTCAAACGTTTTGGGGCGAGGGGGACCGCAACAATGAGCGGATCAGTGAATCTACGGAACATTTGATGCTCCGCGATCTCCTCGGTTAAGCGTTCGGCAAGGGAGCGGCCGCATATTTCCGCAAGGGAGGAAATGCCGCGGTACTTGAGGGCATGAATGACGTTGCGCACGCGAGCATCGCGGAAGCTCCAAAGGACAATGCAACCGTCAGGTGCTTCCTCCGGCGGGGAAAGGCGCACAATGCATCGCGCGCAGAGCATGGTGCGTGGAGTGGAGCAAACAATACAGCGCGTGGGGAGAATGAGCTCAAGTATCCAGGTAACGAAAGATGAGCGGCGCATGACGCAAAGAAAGGAATTATTTTTACACGACTCTCACTTGTGGATAACTTATGATGTGTACCCATCGCTTCCGCGGAAAGTGTGATAAAATAATACCATATCCATTATGAATTTTTCGTTTTCCAAAGTCCTTTCTCAGTTTGGCAAATCTTTTGCCAAAAAACGCGTCGTGGGGATCGACATCGGTGCGTCGGCGATCAAGATCGTTGAGCTTGAGAAAGACAATGGCCGTGCTCTCCTCAAAAATTACGGAGAACTTGCCCTGGGGCCGTATGCCGACGGCGTGATCGGCCAGGCAACAAGCCTCTCGCTCGAAAAGATCTCCCAGGCACTCCAGGACCTTTTTCAAGAGACGGGGATCACCACTCGGGATGCCGCGCTCGCGTTCCCGCTGGGGCCGAGCTTTCTCTCGGTCATAGAAATGCCTGATGTTGATCGGCGCGATCTTGACACTATGGTCCCTCTTGAGGCGCGCAAATATATCCCCGTTCCCGCAAATGAAGTCCAGCTTGGGTGGCAGGTGGTCCCCGAGAAACAGAGCGCCGCCATCCCAGCCGGGACAAAAGAAAAAGAGCAGGTGCAGCAAAAAAAGGTCGAAGTGCTCATCGCGGCCGTGCATAAAGACATTGTTGCCAAATACAACGAGATCAAAAAACGCGTCAATCTTGATGCGGGCACACCTGAGATCGAAGTGTTTAGCTCCATCCGTTCGGTGATCGGGCGCGACACCTCGCCGCTCATGATCCTCGATATGGGGGCGGGGACGACGAAGCTCGCCATGGTGGAGTGGGGGATCCTTCGTTCGTCGCACATCATCAATATGGGTTCTCAGGATATCACCCTGACGCTTTCCAAGGCACTGGGGATAACTCTGCAAGAGGCAGAGCAAGCAAAGCGTGATTTTGGGCTTCGCGGGATTCCCAATACCCAGCATTCTCAAGAGGTTGTGGCATTACCGCTCGCACAGATCTTTTCTGAAGCAAACAGAGTGTTGTCAAATTACGAAAAGAGGTATAATAGAAAAACGAGCAAAGTTATTTTGACCGGAGGAGGCGTTCTCATGAAAGGACTCCTCGAGTTTGCTCGAGAAAATTTTGAAACTGAAGTAGTGATGGGTGATCCGTTTACGCGAGTTGTTACGCCGGCGTTCATGGCCGACACTCTCCGCGATGCGGGACCCGAGTTTGCTGTGGCCATCGGTTCGGGATTACGGGGCCTCCAAGATGCATAAGGTGATCAGACACTATTTTTATGGACTCAAACACTAACGTTGCATTCATCCCAAAGACGCCGCTCAACATGACCGAGCAGCGGTCTCGTCCGGTGAGTTTCTTTTTTGTTGCCGCATTCCTTATTCTTTTTACTTCTGTTGGTGTTGCGTTTGGGCTCTGGGTTTACAAACAGACGCTCACCAAGACCTTAGCAAGCAGTGACGCTGAGGTTGCGGCGCTTCTCAAAGACTACAAAGAGAGCGTACAGAATCAAGACGTGGTCAAGAAAGCCGAACAGCTCGGGACTGAGCTCGGCGCGGTCAAGGGGCTCATTGATAACCATATTTCGCTGAGTCCATTGTTCCGGTTCATTGAAGAGCACACGATAAAAAACGTGCAGTTCACGTCATTTGAGTTTGCTAAAGACGTGGGAGGCGCACCCGTGGTGGAGATGGACGCAGTCGCGCAGTCCTATATGGCGGCAGCGCTCCAGCGTGAAGAATTCGAGCGGTGTTCGCAGTTACTTCAGGATCCACGCATGCCACGTTCTTGCGGCGCTGACGGGGATTTGTTCATTGTGAATTCTTTTACGGTATCAACGCCGAAGTTAAACAGTGATGGCAGCGTGGGGGTGACATTTACCCTCACGCTTAATAAGGATGCACTTTTGTATCGTCATCTCACTGCGGCTCCAGAGGAAACTTCTCTGTTTGATTCCACCACAGCCGTTACAACACCAACACCGGCCCCTTAATTTTTGATTATGCGCAATCATCTCATTTCATTCATACTCATTATCCTCGCGGTAGCAACCTACTTTGCTTTTACCGCACCTCTGTGGAGTCAGGCGGAGATCCTTAAGGAGAGTATTGCCAATGACCAGGATGCGATAAAAGAAGGTCGTGACCTTCAGGCGCTGGTGCAGGATGTTTCGGGGATCGTCAGTGAGATCTCTCCGGAGCAACAATCGGCGCTTGAAGCGATACTTCCCGAAAAGGTTGATGAGATACTGCTTTTGAATGATATTTACACACTGGCGGCAAGTCATGAGATGCAAGTGCAGGATCTCGGTCTTGTCGATGACGTTTCCGCAAACACTAATGCAAATTCGGCAGGTGCTAGTGGCGACGCGCTAAGTGTTTCCACGGCCAGCAGTGGCCCCAAGACGCGCATGGTCACCTTTAGTGTGAGCGCGGGGTACGCACCGTTCGTTGCGTTCATAAAAGAATTGGAAAAAAGCCTCGTGCTCTACGAGATCACTTCTATAAAGTTTTCCGCGAGCACTGATGGATCAACCAAGGCCGGGTCTTCCGCAAGTGGGAGCAAGAGCAGTCAGTCGGCCGGCACTTCCTACACGGTTACCATTACTACGTATTCTGTAAAATGATCACCATGAATATTTCTCCTCCTATTCGAAATGTTGCCGGCGTCATTCTTTTCTGCGCGCTTTTGTTTTTTGCATACAAATTCACCATGGGCAAGGCGGCACCGCAGGCGCCGGCACTTATTGAACAGGGGCCGGTGAACGAGAATGGTATCGTTATTGTCCCCGAGAGCACAATGAGCAATATCGCGGCCATTAAGAGCGCGCACGATCGGCTGACAACACTCCAGCACAGCGGTCTTGATATGAGCATTTTTTCCGATCCGGTGATGCAGTCCCTCCAAGATTTTCGTGTTCCTCTTACTCCGACTGATCCAAGTCAGGTCTCCCGTGGACGCGTTAATCCATTTGCCGCGCTTCCAAAGACAAGCAACTAACCAATATGGGCGCTCATGACATTTCTCGAGTACATTACAAAGAAAGGAATTATCAAAAGTGAAGACATCCCGGAAATTGAGCGGATAATTGCCGAGAGGGGCGGCACACTTGAGGCGGTTCTTGCGGAAAAGGGGGTAAGCCCCGAAAAGCTTCGTGACGAGAAAGGGCTCTATTATGGGCTGCCGGTGCGGGATCTTGGTGGCAAAGCGATCGCGCAAGACATCTTGCGGTATGTTCCCGAGGAGTCATCGGCACACTACCATCTTGTGCCGATCGCCATTGAGGACAATGTGCTCGCGATCGGGATCGTTGACCCGGAGAACATTGAGGCGAAAGACGCGCTTCAGTTCATTTCCATTCGTGCGGAGATGCCCTTCAAGCTCTATATTGTCTCGGAAAAGGATTTTGCTGCTGCAACAGAAGGATACAAAGGGCTTGGGGTTGAAGTGAACAAAGCACTCTCCGAGCTTGGCGGCGGGGAGAAAGAGGGAGGAGTGACCGTTGAGATCACCAAGGAAGAAGGGGGAGCCGGTACCAAAAAAGCCGGCGGGCAGATTGATACCAAGATCGTCGAAGACGCCCCGGTGACCAAGATCGTGGCGGTTATTTTGCGCCACGCAACAGAGGGTAATGCATCCGACGTGCACATTGAGCACATGGGAGACAAGGTCCGGGTGCGCTTCCGCGTGGACGGCGTGCTCTATACGAGTATCATCCTGCCGCCCACGGTGCACAATGCGGTTGTTGCCCGTATCAAGATATTGACAAGTCTTCGCCTCGATGAGCGACGCAAGCCGCAAGACGGGCGATTCTCCGCGCGTATCGATGGGCGCAAGATCGATTTTCGTGTCTCTACCTTCCCCGCATATTTTGGTGAAAAGGTGGTGATGCGTATTCTCGATCCCGAGAAAGGGGTCAAGCCCGTTGACGGCATGGGGCTTACACAGCGAAACGTAGATACGATCCGTCGAGCCCTCGGCAAATCCTACGGGATGATCCTCATCACCGGTCCTACCGGGTCAGGTAAGACGACGACCCTCTACTCAATGCTAAACGAGATCGACCGAGAGACGGAAAACGTCGTGTCGCTTGAGGATCCGGTGGAGTACAACATTGGGGGGATGAGTCAGTCGCAGGTGCGCCCTGAGATCGGATACACGTTTGCCACCGGGTTGCGCTCGATCCTCCGTCAGGACCCCGATGTCATCATGGTGGGAGAAATTCGTGACAAAGAAACCGCCCAGCTCGCCATCCAAGCGGCGCTTACGGGGCACTTGGTGCTTGCGACACTTCACACCAACAGCGCCGTCGGAGCTATCCCGCGTTTGGTGGATATGGGAGTTGATCCCTATCTTATTGCGCCAACCCTTATTTTGGTCATCGCACAGCGCCTCGTACGCACGCTTTGTCCTGATCCGGCCTCGCGCAAAGCGGTACCCATGGAAGAATCGGTGCGCATGATGCTCAACAAACAGTTTGCGGACCTCCCCGAACAGTTCCGCAAAGAGCTCGTTACCGGGGATACGTTCTATCAAGCCGTGGCGAGCGCCGAATGCCCCAGCGGCACCCGTGGGCGTATTGCGGTGTTTGAGATGCTTGAGATCGACAAGGATGTTGAGAATATGGTCCTAAAGAACCCCGTTGAGCCTGAGATCTGGAAGATTGCGCGTGCGAAGGGGATGAGCACCATGAAAGAAGACGCCATCCACAAAGCCCTCGCCGGCACGATCCCTTTTGAAGAAATCTATAAGGTGTAAGCGCCGTGATGGCGCTTGAAATTCCGTCACTCACCCCAAAGGAAAACAAGTTTTCGCTTGCGGGCTCGCTAGGAATTATAATATACTAAACATATGACCGAACAAGGAAAACCAAAGATTCTCATTGTCGACGACGACCAGTACCTTCTCGATATGTATGTGCTCAAGTTCAAGCAGGCGGGATTTGACGTTGAGGCCGCCACGGGAAGCAGTGATGCGCTCACCAAGATCAAAGGTGGCATGGTGCCGGACATTATTCTCTCGGACGTGATCATGATGCCCGGAATGGATGGGTTTGAGTTCATTGATACGGTAAAGAAAAGCAACCTTGCCCCCAACGCTTGTTATGTCATTCTTTCCAACATGGGGCAGCAGTCAGATATTGACCGAGGGCAGAAGATCGGAATTGATGGGTACATCGTCAAAGCAAGCGCCACGCCATCTGAGGTGGTGGCGAAAGTCACCGAGCTTATCCACTCACGCCCTAATGCGGCACAATAGTTCATGAAAGACTACCATGCGGAATTGGCAGAATTGATCGAGATGGTCGTGCGCGAGGGGGCGTCGGACCTTCACTTGGCATCTGAGCGGCATCCCACGATGCGCGTCTCGGGAAACTTGATTCCTCTCGTCAAAAAACCTGAGCTTGCCAAGGAAGATACGCTGGGGTTGCTTGGCGCTATGGTCTCCTCTGAGATGAAACAGCGCCTTCTCGAGAAGCAGGAGCTTGATTTTTCCTTTGAATACAAAAAAACAACACGGTTTCGCGGAAATGCGTTCTTTCAGAAGGGCGCCGTGGGGGTTGCCCTCCGCGTTATTCCTCACGAGATAAAATCCATCGCAGAGTTGCGGCTTCCCAAGATCATCGAGAGTTTCGCGCGCCGCAAGCAGGGGTTCTTCTTGGTGGTGGGACCTGTTGGGCAGGGCAAGTCCACGACGCTTGCCTCAATGATCGACCTCATCAACAAAGAGCGCGCCGAGCATATCGTTACCATTGAAGATCCGGTGGAGTATCTCTTCCAAGAAGAGCGCTCTATGATCGAACAGCGCGAAGTGGGTATTGATACCAAAGATTTTCACACCGCACTTCTCTCGGCGTTCCGACAGGATGTGGATGTCATCATGATCGGAGAAATGCGCGGACCGGAGACGATGTCTGCCGCGGTCACTGCCGCCGAGACGGGGCATCTCGTGCTCTCAACGCTTCACACAAACAATGCCGCACAGACCGTTGACCGTATCATTGACTCGTTCCCCGCAGAGCAGCAGGCGCAGATCCGCGTGCAACTCTCCGGAAGTCTCATTGCCATCTTCTCGCAACGCTTGGTTCCCAAGGTTGGCGGCGGTCTTGTCCCCGCGTACGAGCTTCTTATCAACAACAATGCCGTCGGTTCGCTTATCCGCGAAGGACGCACCCATGAACTCAACTTGGTCATTGAGACGGGGCTTGAGCATGGCATGATCGATATGAACCGCTCCCTTACCGAGCTCGTTCGCCGTGGTGAGATCACGGTGGAGAACGCGTTCCTGCACTCCTTCAACCCTAAAGGACTTGAGAAGTTGCTCTAAATTTTTTGTATGTTATTTTATTATAAAGCACTTACACGGGCGGGACAGCAACGCGAGGGAAGCGTGGACGCCCCTTCGCAAGATGCAGCGGTTGCTGCGATCCAGCACAAGGACCTGATCGTCGTATCGGTCAAGTCCTCCGAAGGGCAATCCTTCTTTGAAAAGGACCTCTCGCTCCTCAACCGAGTCAGTCTCAAGGACGTGGTGGTGCTCTCTCGACAGATCGCGACACTCTTTGAAGCGCAGGTCTCGGCGCTTCGGGTGTTCAGGCTTCTTGCCTCAGAAGCGGAAAATCCCACATTACGCAAGAAATTATCCCAGATCGGGGATGATATTCAGAGCGGTATGTCTATATCGCAGGCGCTCAACAAGCATCCGAGCGTCTTCTCGGACTTCTATGTCTCCATGGTGCGTTCCGGCGAGGAGTCGGGCAAGCTCTCAGAGACATTCGTCTACCTTGCCGATTATCTTGACCGATACTACGAACTCGCGTCAAAGACAAAACACGCACTCATTTATCCCGTATTCGTGATCGTGGTGTTCTTTGGCGTGATGATCGGCATGATGACCTTCGTGGTGCCGAAGCTCGCCGAGATCATTAAGTCGGGTGGGCAGGAGATCCCGGTGTACACCAAGATCGTCCTGGCAATTTCTGATTTCCTGGTCAATTACGGACTCTTTGCATTGCTTGCCGCCATGATCGGAGGTGGCGCCGTGTGGTATTACACCAAGAAAGGCGTCATATCGTTTTCGAAGTTCGTCTTGGCAATTCCCGTGATGGGGACGCTTTATCGCAAACTGTACCTTTCTCGTATATCGGACAATTTCTACACCATGCTTTCCAGTGGTATTCCGATTCTGCGGTCGGTTGAGGTTACGGCAAGTGTTGTGGGGAACGACGTCTACGAGAAGATACTTCTTGATGTGCATGAGGCGGTTAAGGGCGGGTCCTCGCTTTCTGATGCGCTGTCAAAAAGCGGTGAAATACCGCACATCATGATCCAGATGGTCAAAGTGGGTGAAGAGACAGGAAATATCCCGGAACTCCTCCACCGATTGGCCATTTTCTATAAACGGGAAGTGGATGGCGCTGTGGACTCCATGGTGGCGTTGATCGAGCCGATCATGATCGTGGTTTTGGGTCTTGGGGTGGGTGTGGTGCTCGCCGCTGTCCTTATGCCGATCTACAACATTGCGGGGAGTATCTAGGTGTGGGGGGTTATCCACACCCCCCTTTCAGAAAAGGGTGCATATTTGGTACAATAAGAACAGGACGAAGATGCTTTCCGTTGCCGTGTCGCAGCCGCATGGCTGCAAAGATCAAGGTCTGCAGATTATCAGAAATTATTTGTTTTATGGTGAATAAAAAACGAGGTTTTACACTCATCGAACTTCTCGTCGTCATTGCCATCATTGGTATCTTGGCGTCAGTTGTTCTCGCGTCGCTTTCAACAGCACGCAACAAGGGTAAGGACGCAAGCGCACAGGCAAGTTTGAATAGCGTGCGTTCATCCGCAGAGATTTACTATAGTGGGGCAGGAGCAAATAGCTACGGAACCGCTGCAACAACTGTGTCAGTAGCGGCCAACGGGACCGTTACGAACAGTGGAGCGGGAACGAACACTTTGAGCACTTGTAACGATACAGACGTACAGAAGTTGCTCAAAGCAGCTGCCGCTCAGACTGGCAATGCGGCTACCTGTAACAGCACCGCAAACGGTACTGCGTATGCTGCTGGCACACAGCTAGCTTCTCCGACGACCGCAACATATTACTGTGTTGATTCAACAGGAGTAGCAAAGACAACCACTACGGCTTTCACAACAGGAACGGTTTGCCCATAGTTCTGGCAATCTCGATCACGAAGGACTCTCCTTCGGAAAACTGCAGGCAACACAAAACCCGCTTCGGCGGGTTTTGTGTTGCCTGCCAAGTAAACCTCCTGAACCACCGAGGTTGAACCTCGGTGAAACTTATCAAAATAAATGGTACCATGAACGCATGGCACGCTCTATCGAATTTGGGATCAACGAATTCTATCATCTCTATAATCGCGGAACGGACAGACGTACTGTTTTTCTTGACACAAAAGATCATGAACGATTCATGGCGCTGCTTTATTTGGCGAACAGCTCCGCTCCTTTCCATATGAACGATTACCGAGGTTCAACCTCGGCGGAATTGTTTTCAGTTGAGAAGGAAGACACGCTTGTCGATATTGGCGCCTACTGCCTCATGCCAAACCATTTCCACATTCTCGCGCATGAGAAAAAAGAAAATGGTATCAGTATGTTTATGCAGAAACTTACCACAGGGTATACAATGTATTTCAATAAAAAATACGAACGGACCGGAGCACTATTTGGGGGAAGATATAAAGCAACTCATGCCGGCCATGATGAGTACTTGCGGTACTTATTTTCTTATATTCACCTCAATCCAATAAAACTCATTGATCCCCACTGGAAAGAGAATGGTATACGAAATACAAGGGAAGCCAAACAATATCTTGCCGGTTACCAGCATTCAAGTTACCTGGACTATACGGAGGGGGAACGATACGAGAGAGCCATTTTGAACCCAGAGGCATTTCCGAAATATTTTCAAACACCAAATGAGTTCAAAGATATGGTAGCGTGGTGGCTCGAGTTTACCGAGGTTGAACCTCGGTGATGTAGTGTTGGTCTGGTATACTAATGAACATGTATTTGAGTGTCGCTGTTGTATTTTTATATGGCCTGTTCATCGGCAGTTTTCTTAACGTCGTTCTTGTGCGCTACAACACCGGACGGACGATGGTCACGGGGCGGTCAATGTGCTTCTCGTGCGGTAAGACACTTGCGTGGTATGAGCTGATCCCGGTGGCAAGTTTTCTCCTCCAAGATGGGAAGTGCCGTGCCTGCAAGAGCAACGTTTCATGGCAGTACCCGCTGGTCGAGCTTGCCAGCGGGGCGCTCTTTGCGATGGTGGTGCTGTTCCTTCCCGTCGCTCGGGAGAATGTTCTTGAGCTCCTTTATTACCTTTCGGTGGTGAGCACCCTGCTCGTCATTGCGGTGTATGACCTCAGGCACAAGATCATTCCGGACCTCTTCGCGTACCTTTTTGCGGGTCTTGGGTTGGTGCACCTTGTTGCTTCCGCCGGCGTGCTGGAGGTCTTTCACGGCGAAGCCCTCATGGCGCTTATTGCCGGGCCGCTCTTTGCACTGCCGATCGCGGCACTGTGGTTTTTCTCAGATGGGCGATGGATAGGGTTGGGTGATGCCAAGCTTGCGCTGGGGATTGGGTGGTTCCTGGGGCTTGCTCTGGGGGGCTCCGCTATGGTGTTGTCCTTTTGGATTGGGGCGGTGGTAGGGCTTTTGCTCATCGGGCTTGCGCGGTTGCGGGTGCGGTTCATGCACGGCGCGCGTGTCTCGCTTAAGAGTGAGATTCCGTTTGGCCCGTTTCTGATCCTGGCTACGCTCATTGTGCTGTTCACCCACCTCAACGTATTCGCGCTCGAAATGCAGTGGTTTCTTTAGGGACTGTTCTCCACAGG
>MHUS01000044.1:11423-36502 GCA_001823505.1 Candidatus Yonathbacteria bacterium RIFCSPHIGHO2_01_FULL_51_10
TCAAGCGGTTCAATCGGTCGGGTAAAAGACCGCACAAAACATCATCTCGCGGCTTCACGCTGATAGAGGTCATGATTGTTCTGGTGATCATGCTCATCATTACGGCCACCGCTGTCTCGCAGTACTTGCCCTTCCAATCAAGGGTTGAGTATGAGAATACCGTCCTTGATATCGCGCTCAACATTCGACAGTTCCAAATATTCGGCGTGGGGACGAAACAAAGTCAGACTGGTGGCGCATTTTCCATGGGATACGGGCTCCATTTGCATGTAAACGGTGACGGGGCGAAACCCTACAAGATCGTTTTCTATGAGGATACAGACAATGACGGAAGTTACGATTCCGGAGATTCAGATGATATGGCATGTAAGGCCACCCCAACGGACGACACCTGCATCAAGACGCTAACGTTTCCTAGCAATGAGATCACCAAGGCAAGCCTCACGAACAGCAGTGGCATTGTTACAACATTTTCCGTCACAAATCCCGGGATGATCGACATAACCTTTAAGCGGCCATACCTTGACGCTGCTATTGTAGGAACGCTAGATTCCAGTGGGGTGTCAACGCAATATTACGGCGCGAGTCTGTGTCTCGATCTTCCTGAGGGTGGGCAACAACTCAAGATCACGATATCGCGCACCGGGCAGTTGTCGGCGGTCCCGCAAACAAACACCACGAGTGCGGACTGCATATAATCATGATAGGTATGTACACACCATTAAAGATCCGACGAAGCAAAAATCATCAACGGGGGTTTACCCTGGTCGAGATGATCGTCTCTCTGGGTCTTTTTACGGTGCTCGTGCTGAGTGTTACCGGGGCACTCTTGTCGATGCTCGATGCGAATCGCAAAGCGACCGCGATACGCGCTTCAATGGATGGCGTCAACTTTGCGCTTGATGACATCAGCCGCAATGTTCGCACGGGGTGGAATTATACGTGTATCAGTACCGAGGACACGAATACCAGTACACTAATCGCTCCAACGACGATAACCGCTTGTAACACACTGGCTACGGGCGGGGGGATCAAAGTTGAGACAAGCGCAGGAACCATGGAGTACTATTTCAATCCACCTTCTGGCACGACATTTGGCGTCATCAACAAAGGTTTCAGAGACAACGATGGCACTGCTTCGTATGCTGCCGTTCGACTTACTCCAGAAGATGTCAACATCACAAGCGCAAGCTTTTATGTGATGGGGAATAATCTTGTTGGTGATGGTCTTGCCACTGATCAACCGCGCGTTTTTGTCTCCATAACCGGTACCTCCGGCGGGAAACAGCAACTCCAGTCTACATTCCAGCTCCAGACACTCTCCGCGGCGCGCATCCCTGGGGGGCAGCCGTAACCGAATATTCTCATGACAAATCTTTTTTCCACAAAAAATTTCCATCGACATTCTCACGTTGGTCTCACCAGTGGCTTCACGCTCGTTGAAACGCTCATTGCGATCTCGATACTCACGATCGCGATCTTGGGACCGATGTCAATCGCGCAATCGGGTCTCCAGGCCGCGCGCTATGCAGAGAGTACCGCCACGGCGCAATTCCTCGCAAAGGAAGGTGTTGAGTATGTGAAGTCCAGGATCTATTCAAATATGAGTACTGGCAAGGCCGTTTTGGGAAGTGAATGGCTTAAGTTTGGAGGTGCGTCAACCGCGTGCATGAATGGAAATAATTCGTGTGTTGTTGATGCACGACCAAGCGCCGGGACTGATATAAAGTTAGAGCCACAATGCAAACAGGACGTCACCTCGAGTTTATGCCCAAATCTGTACCAGGATCCAGTCACTGGATTTTATGGGCAGGATAGTTCAGGAACTATTACGCCGTATAAACGGTGGTTCACTGTTGATGACGACATTGACGGCCAAGCGACGATCTATGTCCAGGTTTATTGGGTAACCTCAGACGGGAGATCGCATACCTTTAATATTACCGATTCTGTTTTCTATTGGTATAATAAACCATAGTATGCGCCCAATAGTATTTAGAGATAATAGATATGCACGACGCTCCAGCGGAATGGTGCTTATTTTGGCGATGGTCATCGCGGCGATTGTCCTCACCTTGGGGATCAACATGACCAATATCACCTCAAAGGAGATCTACCTCGCTTCTTTCAGTGGTGGGTCGGAGACCGCGCTGTATGCGGCAGATGCCGCGCTTGAATGTGCAGAGTACTACAATGGCGGCGACCAAAAGGTTTTTGGAAGAACCGGCACACAGGATCTCGGGACAGTCGCCATTAATTGTTCAGGATATTCTATTGCTGGCACGGAACGCGTTAAGCCGGGTACTATGGACGACCCCGCCATAACGACGTTTTGGATTCCCCCTACATCTCCTCCCGGAGACCCAAGCACCGTTTCCACCCCATGCGCGTTTGTTTCGATAACCAATACGACCGACGGCGCTGTTCTACGAGCAACCTATTCTGTTGACGGGTATAACACCTGCGACGCAAATAATCCTCGACGTGTCCAGCGATCACTGCAAGTGAACGCAACCCTTTCCTTGTAAGGGTTTTTGGGGGTATACTGTACCTCATGCAGGAATCTCCATTTGTTATCCCCGCGACCAAACAGGCCGCCTCAAGCCGTATACAGCAGCTCAAAAAGGCGATCGAATACCATCGTCATCGGTATCATGTTGCCGATGCTCCAGAGATAAGTGACGAGGCGTATGACGCGCTCATGGAGGAGCTGCGTCTGATAGAAGAAAAGTTCCCAGTGTTGCGGACATCGGATAGCCCGACGGGCCGGGTGGGAGGTGAGCCGCTTGAAGCATTTAAAAAAGTAACGCACGCGGTCAAGCAATGGTCATTTGATAATGTGTTCAGTCACGAGGAACTGGTGGCATGGAGCGAGCGGGTGAAGCGCTTTGCCGCCGAGGACAAAAAACTTTCACACGAGCCGATCGAATATTGCACTGAGCTTAAGATCGATGGGCTCAAGATCATCCTTACTTACAAAAAAGGGGTGTTCGTGGGCGGAGCAACACGCGGGAATGGCATCGTCGGCGAGGACATCACGCACAACCTCAAAACAATTAAAAGCATTCCGCTTTCTTTGCCACAGAAGATCGACCTCATTGTCGTGGGTGAGGCATGGATGAACAAAGGTGAGCTCGAGCGGATCAACCACGAGCGGGAAAAGAACAGCGAACCCGTTTTCGCGAACACCCGCAACGCAGCAGCAGGATCGCTTCGCCAGCTTGATTCGCGCGTCACGGCATCACGCCGGCTTGATGCATTTGTCTATGATATTGATATGGTCGCAGGGGCACCGGTGCCGGAGACGCAAGAAGAAGAGCTCAAATTCCTCAAAGAGCTTGGGTTCAAGGTCAACTCGCATTACGCAGTGAACAAAGATCTGGCGGGCATCGAGCGTTTTTATCAAACATGGGTAGAGAAGAAAGATAGAGAGCCGTACGGCATCGATGGGGTGGTGCTCAAGGTAAATTCATGCAAGATCCAAGCATCGCTCGGGCATACCGGCAAGGCGCCGCGGTGGGGTGTGGCATATAAATTCCCGGCGGAGCAGGTGACCACGGTTCTTGAAGATATTGTGCTGCAGGTTGGCCGGACGGGAGTGCTCACGCCGGTGGCGCACCTGCGGCCGGTGCGTGTCGCGGGGTCGGTGGTCTCTCGCGCGACGCTTCACAATGAGGACGAGATCGAGCGGCTCGACGTGCGCATCGGTGATACTGTCATTCTGCAAAAAGCCGGGGACGTGATCCCGGATATTGTCGGCGTGGTGAAAGAAATGCGAACCGGCAAAGAAAAGAAATTTGTATTTCCCCAATATGTCGAAGACTGCGGCGGCCCTATCGAGCGCATCCCCGGGCAGGCGGCCTATCGATGCGTTAACAAAAATTCATTCGCACAAAAACGTCGCAAGTTCTATCACTTCGTTTCCAAGCATGCATTTGATATGGAGGGGTGCGGGCCCAAAGTCGTGGATGCGCTGCTCTATGCCGGCCTCATCACGAATTATGATGACATCTTTACCCTCACGCGCGGCGACCTCCTCACACTCCCGCGATTCGCGGAGAAGTCCGTGGATAATCTGCTTGAGTCGGTGAACACCGCGCGCAGGGTGGAGCTTCCGCGGTTCCTCGTAGCACTCTCGATCGAGCACTTGGGGGAGGAGACCGCGTATGACATCGCGACGCATTTCGGCGACATCAAGCGCATTGAGGGCGCTTCACGAGAAGAGCTCACGCAGATTGACGGGGTCGGTGAGATCGTCGCGGACTCGGTATACCGATGGTTCCGTACTCCGGAGCACAAGAGCCTCCTCAAGCGACTCCTCAAACAGGTAACGATCGTTGCCGTAAAAAGGACGAACGCCGTAACGCCATTCTCGGGGAAGACGGTGGTCTTGACCGGGACGCTCGCGACCATCGGGCGCGATGAAGCGAAGGAGATCATCCGACGCATGGGCGGTAGCGTGGCAAGCTCGGTTTCAAAGGACACGGACTATGTGGTGGCTGGAGAAAAACCGGGGTCAAAATATGACAAAGCGCTGACGCTCGGAGTCACTATTCTCACCGAAGACGAGTTTCTCAAAATCACCTCATAATGCTATGATGCCTGAGAACCTGTCTCAAAAATAAACATGAACACATTTCGCTTCTGCGACCCCCAAAATCCTGCTACGAACCTTCAAATCGCGCGTCAGCGTGCCTCCAGCACGCATCCTTTCGATTCTCGGATTCTCGCAACGGATTTTGGGGGTCTCGATACGCGATTATTTTTGAGACAGGTTCTATCATGATCAAGAAGGAAGACATGGAAAAACTGGCGCAATTATCCCGCGTCGCGGTATCAAGTGAGGAGCTTGAAGTCCTGAAGAATGACCTCGAGAGCATCCTTGGATATGTTTCCGAGATACAGTCCGTTTCCGAGGAGGCGCCGGAGCGCACCGCGGGAAGCTTGCGCAATGTGATGCGTGATGATGCGAACGCGCATGAGAGTGGCACCTTCACCAAAAAGATCTTGGGTGCCGCACCCCGCACCGACGGCGACTACATTAAGGTGAAACAGGTACTTTAAATTTTACGATGGCAAACGACCTCACGAAACTCACGATCGCCGAAGCAAGCGAACTCCTCAATGATGGGGAGATTTCCTCGCGTGAACTCACGGAAGCGGTGCTTGCAAGTGCCACACATCAGAATGGTGACCTCAACGCGTACTTGGAAATATTTGACGATGCCCTGGCGTCCGCCGATGAAGCCGACGCTCGGCGTAGAGCGGGAGAGAGAGCGCCACTCTTGGGGATCCCTCTCGCGATCAAAGACAACATTCTCATCGAGGGGAAGCGTGCAACTTCTGCGTCAAAGATCCTTGAGAATTACATCGCGACCTATGACGCAACGGCAATACAGAAGCTCAAGGCCGCCGGTGCGGTATTTATAGGACGAACAAATATGGATGAATTCGCCATGGGGGGGTCGACGGAAAACTCCGCATTTGGGACCACGAAAAACCCGCATGACACGACCCGTGTCCCGGGGGGCTCATCGGGCGGTTCTGCGGCGGCTGTCGCGGCACACATGGCGCTCGGCGCGCTTGGATCCGACACGGGAGGGTCTATCCGCCAGCCGGCATCATTCTGCGGCGTGGTGGGGCTCAAGCCGACCTATGGGGCCATCTCGCGCTCCGGGCTTATGGCCATGGCCTCCTCGCTTGACCAGATCGGGCCGTTTACTCGGACGGTCGCTGATGCAGAGATCTTGTTCAACGTACTGAAGGGGAATGACCCACTCGACAGCACCTCGGCACCTGATTCGGTATGGAGCGACAAGAAGATCGAAAAGAAAAAACTGCGTATCGGGGTCCCTGAGGACTTCGCCTTTGGGAAGGGCGTTGATAAGGATGTTGTGGAGAATTTTAAGAAAAGCATGGAGGCACTTGCCCAAGAGGGACATGAGATCGTGCCGATCAAACTTGCGCACATTACCCATTCGCTTGCGGTGTATTACATCCTTATGCCTGCCGAGGCATCGACAAATCTCGCGCGCTTTGACGGCGTACGTTTCGGCGCACTGAAAGAAGGTGCCACGCTTTTTGATGATTACGCACAGACGCGCGGCGCGGGATTTGGTCGTGAGGTGCGCCGTCGAATTATGTTGGGAGCATACGTGCTTTCCTCCGGATACTACGATGCGTATTACCACAAGGCGACATCCGTGCGAGCACTCATTGAAGAGGATTTCAAACAGGCATTTGACCTATCGGCCGACGGAGTTGACATCATTGCAACGCCAACTTCGCCCACGCCGGCATTTAAGATCGGGGAGAAGTCTGCCGACCCGCTCCAAATGTATTTGGCGGATATCTTTACCGTGCCGGCAAACCTTGCCGGGATCCCCGGGATCTCCGTCCCGTCAGGTACGGCACAGCGGGACGGCAGAGATCTTCCTTTGGGCATCCAGTTCCTTGCGCCGCATTTTCGTGAGGATCTGCTCTTTGTCGCGGGACGGAGTTTGGAGTCTGTGGCAGGACGGAACGCCTAGCGTCTTTCTCATGGCATGCGCGCTTAAGGTATACTGATACCTATCTATGAATCTAAAAGGACTACAATTTATTGAGATCGTGGCGGTCGTTATCGTTCTTGCCGCTATTGGCAGCGGGATATGGCATACGTATGGCAACGAACTGACCTCATTTGCCTCGGCGCCTCTTTCGTTCGGTTCATTTGCAGCAACCCTCGAGGTGATTTCCGCGATGCTCATTGCCGTGTTTATTTTTGTGATGGTCTACAGTTATATGAGGTTTCGCACGATACGGCATCATGAGCACCACCACTTCAAGCCGATTAAGACCGAATCGAAACAGGCGGATGTACGGCGTGTTCAGTGGGAAGTTATTTTGGGGCATGCCAACAGTGAGAATCACGCCGAGTGGCGTCTGGCGATCATGGAAGCCGACAAGATGCTTGAAGACGTGCTTGATGAGCGAGGGTATCTTGGTGAGACGATCGGGGAGAAACTCAAGGCGGCTCAGGGAAGGTTCGGTACACTCTCGCTTGCATGGGAGGCGCACAAGGTCCGCAACCAGATCGCGCACGAACAGCAGTTTGATCTTACCAAGCGTATGACGCACACGGCGCTTGCGCAATACCGCGCAGTCTTCGAAGAGCTGGGGATCATCGGATAATTCTTGCTCTTTTTCTAATGCGTGGTATACTTGTGGCTTCACGCATTCGAAAGAGTCGCGTTGAAACGAAAGCAGATATAGCGGGGTAGAGGAGAGGTACCTCGGGAGGCTCAAAATGGGCTCATTTGGCAGAAATGCCTCATTGATATCTCGTCAAATTCGGTGAAGCCTTTGCGTTTTGCATGGTAACGCCGAGCCAAGCCGAGCACTAAAATTAGTACTCGGAAGGTGTAGAGACTAGACGGCGAGCACCCTACTTTTAAAAGAGGGTGAAGGCATAGTCCAGACCACAAAAGGAATTTCTTGCTGAATGTCTTTAGTAAGAAATGAATGCAGTGAAAACTGTAGCGGTAAGCATAACCTCCAGACGCCGGTTCGATTCCGGCCCCCGCAACAAGCATATAAAAATGCCCCTCTCAGGGGGTATTTTTATATGCTTTGGCTGCGGAGGGCAGAGAGCAAACTGCTTTGCTCTCGTTGGGATCGAACAGCCGGAGCTATGTCGCTTTGCGACGGGCGAGGCCGGGGAGGAAGTCGTTATGAGCGAAGCGAATTACGAACTTGACCCTCGATTCCGGCCCCCGCAACAATCAAGAACGCAAAACCGCCGTATGGCGGTTTTGCGTTGAAATATAGTCACGAATGTGTTACTTTGTTTTGCATTGCCGGGGTAGCTCAGTTGGTTAGAGCACATCACTCATAAAGATGAGGTCGGCAGTTCGATCCTGCCCCCCGGCACCATAAAAGTTATGTCTTTTTGCGGCGAATGGTAAATAATGGTTAGTATAATCACCTGTCACGTGCTAAAATTAAGTGCGTGCCAATCTACAAAAGTGTAAATAAAGATTTCTTTAAGAAGTGGACGTCTGAGATGGCGTATGTTTTGGGGTTCTTTGCGGCAGATGGGTATATCACTGTAAACAAGCGCGGTGGACAGTTTTGGTGCATTCAGATCACTGACAAAAAATTACTGGAGCAGATCAGAGCTATTATTCAAGCGGAACACATCATCAGCGAACGGAAACGAGATGGCACAAGCATCCTCTATCGCTTGCAGATCGGAAGCATTGAAATGTGTAACGATCTGCGACGTCTTGGGTTTACACAAAAGAAGACAAAAAATCTCGCTATCCCGCTTGTCCCTAGGAAATATTTCTTTGATTTCGTTCGGGGGTACTTTGACGGAGATGGAAACGTCTGGTCCGGTCTCATTCATAAAGACAGAAAAGCCCCTAGCCTGACCTTACAGGTAATGTTCACCTCATGCTCGCTTGAGTTTTTGCGGCACCTGCATAAAGTGATTGGTTCCTTTGGAGTAGAGGGCGGTTCTATGTATGTGTCGAAAGGGAATTATTCACGACTTCAGTTCAGTGCCCGGGGAGCTTTGAAATTATACGATTTGATGTATAATCAACGCGGTCCTTCAAAGGGCAGCATGCTTTTTCTCGAAAGAAAGAAAAAGGTGTTTGAAAAATATGGGGCGTTGATGAATTGCGGTCGTAGCTCAACTGGTTAGAGCATCCGCCTGTAGACGTGCAGCTTTCTGTCCGAAAGGAAGATTGAAACTCTCCTGGATAACGGTGAAGGCTAAGTTTACCATTTGGTGAATATGCGAATACCGTGGGAACCCTTTGCGCTCAAAAAAATAGCATTGGGGCGCCGTAGAGACTAGATACAGGGGTACCTAAAGATAGAAATGTCTATGGTAAAGATATAGTCCACGCCATTATGAAAATAGTGGAAGTAGTGCACGCGGAAGGTTGCCGGTTCAAGTCCGGTCGACCGCGCAAGAACAAAAGCCCCGAAAGGGGCTTTTGTTTTGCGGGAGAGAAGCGAATGAACTGATTCATTCGCGCCCGGACTAAAACAGCGGAATCATATTTTTGTAGCAACAAAAATAGATGAGCCGGTGCCCAGACCGAAGGTTTGCGACGGCGAACCGAGAGCGACCGGAATTTCGCGATTGGGATGAGCTAGAAATTGGAAGTCCTTTTAGGGGCCGCGGGGAAGATTCCGGTTTGTCCTGTAGCCAGCTTTGCTGTGGTACTGGGATCGACCCTGCCTGCCGGCAGGCGCACAATTGAGAAAAAATGCCGAGCTTTTGCTCGGTATTTTTGCTTGGAGATTTTTAAGCGCTAACCTGATATACTTTTACATATGAGCTACATAAAATTTATTAGGATCTTTCTTCTCATCTTGATTGTTATCGGCATAGGATTGTTAGCAACTCAAAAAACATGGGTGCCGAAAGTTGTTGATGTTATCTTGAAAACTGAAAATAATCAGCAACAAATATCAATAATTTCAGATAGCAAAATAGAGACTCAAGATCCTACGAAAGATTGGAAAACATATACAAACACAAAATATGGATATGAATTTAAATATCCAGATAATGTAGGAATGGTTTCAGATTATGATTCTAGTTTCTTGGGTCCTCCGAATAACCCAAATGAGGATTTACTGCTGATTTCCGACAAAGAGGAATCATTTCATTTTCAGATCAATAAAGATAAAATTTCTGTAATAAAAAAATCTGGTACTTCTGATCAAATCCTCTCCACTTTTAAATTTACGAAATAGACCATGCGCACCACCATCACTAAATCATTCACCTTTGAGGCCGCGCACTTGTTACCGGATCATCCCGGCAAGTGTGCCAAACTCCACGGGCATTCATATCGGCTTGAGGTATCCGTGGAGGGCCCCGTTCAGACAACTGGTCCTGAAGCGGGAATGGTGATGGACTTCACGCGCTTGTCAGATGCCGTGGAGCGAGAGATCGTAAGCGTGTGGGATCATGTGTACCTCAACGACGTTGTGCCGTTCGTGCCCACGGCCGAACTCATCGCGCAAGAAGCATTTCGCCGTCTAGCGAACGCGGGTATTCCCGTCTCGCGCGTCGAGCTCTGGGAAACACCCAAGGCACGAGCAGTGGTGGAGGAGGATTGATAAGAGAGCCGAAATGTACTATTATCCGTCTCGAGCCCTTTCAGGGCGTTCTTTTGTACACAAGCCGTTGTAGCTTCCGCCAGCCGGCGGATTGGTAGGCTTAGAAGTACACAAGCCGTTGTGGCTGTCTTGGTAGGCTTGGAGATAGCATTAAGGTTTAGGGGGTTGTTAAGGTAAAAAGTAACACAAGCCGTTGTAGCTGTTTTGGTAGGCTGAGATGCAGAGTAAGGTTCATCCAGCGATTAAGACAAAAAGCAGATAAGCCGTTGTAGCTCAGTTGGTAGAGCACGTTCTTGGTAAGAACGAGGTCTCCGGTTCAATCCCGGACAACGGCTCAAGGATAGTTTGAAAGTAGAAAGTGTTTAAAGTTCATAAAGTAGACATCCTTTACGAACCTGAGAACTTTATGAACTTTTGACTTCCGTGTGCCACCTTAGCTGTTTTGGTAGGCCCAGAAATGGACACCAAATCAGAAAAATGGTTTAAAAGAAAAAATAACACGCCACCTTAGCTCAGTTGGTAGAGCATCTCACTCGTAACGAGAAGGTCCGCAGTTCGATTCTGCGAGGTGGCTCAATGTAGCGAAGCGGAATTGAGGCAGCTCAGCAAGGCAACTGCTTGCCTTGCGGCAGGATCGAAAGGCGCAGTCATATCCGGATGGCAATCGGGACAGACGAGCCGGGGTCGAGAGTACTTGGTGCTCGCAGCCCCGTGGACGGGGCGAGAACACCTAGTAACTCGTGACCGATTCTGCGAGGTGGCTCCAAAACGTAGAAAGTCGGTATGGTATACTCCTTTTATCATGGCGGAAATGACTGATCTCAAAGAACGGATCGCGGAGCTTGAGGCGCAGATGGCGCAGCCGACCTTCTGGAGCGACAAGCATAAAGCTCAGGCGACCATCAAAGAACTCCAAGAGCTCAAGGAGCGGCTCGAGGGCGGCAGTAAGTACGACCGTGGCAATGCCATCATCACCATTTTCTCCGGTGCCGGCGGCGACGATGCCGAGGACTTCTCGCACATGCTCTACAACATGTACATGCGCTACATAGAAAAGCGCGGCTGGGGCTTGCGCATTCTTCATCAGAATGAGAATGACCACGGCGGGTACCGCAACATCACCTTCGAGGTAGAAGGAAATCCGCCAGCTGGCGGAGCCTACGGCATACTCAAGAACGAGTCGGGGGTACACCGCCTCGTGCGCATCTCGCCGTTCAACGCCAAGAAGCTTCGCCACACCTCATTCTCCATGGTGGAAGTGATCCCCAAGTTTGAAAAACAGGACGAGCTCGATATCCCCGAGAGCGACATGGAGGTGGACTTTGCGCGCTCCGGAGGGCCGGGTGGGCAGAACGTGAACAAGCGCGAGACGGCAGTGCGCATTGTGCACACTCCCACGGGGCTTTCGGTGCACGTGGACTCAGAGCGCTCCCAGCAGCAGAACCGCGAGAAGGCGGTGGAGATCCTCCGCGGCAAGCTCTATCGCCGCCTGGAGGAGGAGCGCCAGGCGAAGGAGCGGGGCATGTTCATCAGCAAAACGACCGACGTGGAATGGGGCAACCAGATCCGCTCATACGTGCTCCACCCTTATAAAATGGTCAAAGATCACCGTACTGACGCGGAAACAAGCGATACGGAGGCGGTTCTTGAGGATGGCGATATTGACCTCTTTCTTGAAGCTGAAAAAAATGTATAATGCGTAGATACCCATGATCTATTTTGATAAAGTTTCCAAGATCTACAACGGGACCGGCAAGACCGTCGCTCTTGAGGATGTGAGCTTCGCGATCGAGCCCGGCGAATTCGTCTCCATTGTGGGGCAGTCGGGAGCGGGCAAGACCACACTCCTTAAAATGCTCCTCGCAGAAGAAGCGCCGACATCCGGATCTGTTTTTTTTGAGTCCACCAATATCAACGAACTTCGCGATGCGGAAAAGCCGCTCCTGCGCCGCCGCATTGGCACCGTCTTTCAGGACTTCAAACTCCTCCCCAACAAAACTGCGTACGAGAACATCGCCTTTGCCATGGAGGTGGCCGGCCGTGCCGAGGAGGAGATCGCCGCAGACGTGCCGCACGTGCTTGAGCTCGTTGATCTGGGCAACAAGATGTGGAACTTCCCTCACCAGCTCTCCGGCGGGGAGCGGCAGCGCGTGGCCATTGCCCGCGCCATTGTGAACCAGCCGGACTTGATCATTGCCGATGAGCCGACAGGCAACCTCGACCCCGTGAACACCTATGAGATCGTGCAGATCTTTCGCAAGATCAACGACATGGGTACGACGGTCTTCCTCACCACCCACAACAAAGGGATCATTGACTCCATCAAGAAGCGCGTGATCACCCTTGAGCACGGACGGGTCTCTCGTGACGACAAAGCGGGGCAGTACGTGCTATAGGCATGTGATATACTCAATCGTATGTTTTTTCTCACCACAAAACGAATTTGGAAAAGCGGCTTCGTGAACTTCTGGCGTAATGGAGTCGTCTCGCTTTCCGCGGTGCTCGTGATGGTCATCGCGCTTTTTATGATCGGGTCCACCATCCTCCTCTCCGCGGCGCTCCATGACGGCCTCACCCAACTCAAAGAAAAAGTAGACATCAATATTTACTTCACCGCTGACGCACAGGAAAGCGACATCCAGGCGTTCATTAAGAGCACGCAGACATTGCCGGAGGTGGCATCCGTTGAGTACGTGAACCGCGATCAGGCAAAGGAAGAGTTCATGAAGCGCCACCAGGACGACCAGCTACTCTTGCAGGCGCTTGATGAAGTGGGAGACAACCCGCTCCTTGCGTATGTGAACGTCAAAGCTCACGATCCATCGCAGTACAAGCTCATTTGCGATCAGGTCAGCCCCTCAGGAGACCTCTCTCCGGCAAAGGTGAGTATTATTCAGAACACCGGCGGATGCTCCGAGGAGCGCAACCAGCTTGCGATAGAGCGTCTCTCGCTCGTGATCGCCGGATTTCAGAAATTCGGCTTGGCGGTCATTGTGATCCTCATCCTCATTGCGGCGCTCATTACCTTCAACACGATCCGTCTCGCCATCTATGATGCGCGTGAAGAGATCGCGGTCATGCGGCTTGTGGGAGCAGACAATCGCTACATCCGCGGGCCGTTCATTGCCGAGGGGATCCTCTATGGCATCATTGCGGGGATCATTACGATCGTGCTCTTCTATCCGCTCACTCTCTGGGTCAAGTCGAGCACGGCTGCCTTCTGGGGTGGGATCAATCTCTTTAGTTACTACCTCTCGAATTTTCTTGAAATGGTCTTGGTCATTTTGGGCGCCGGCATTGTGCTTGGCGCGGTGGCCAGCTACCTCGCCGTCAGACGGTATTTACGAATGTAATCTTTTCACGCAGCCATCATGCCCGCACGTACCAAGCGAACACGAGCAAAAACAAAAACGCGCAAATACATTTTTGTGGTCGGCGGTGTCATCTCCGGAGTTGGAAAAGGGATCACCACCTCCTCCATTGGCAAAATACTGCAATCGCGGGGCCTTACGGTCACCGCAATCAAAGTTGACCCCTACGTGAACGTGGACGCCGGCACCATGAACCCCACCGAGCACGGCGAAGTGTTCGTGCTCGAAGATGGCGACGAGACCGATCAGGACATGGGCAATTATGAGCGCTTCTTGGGTGTTACGTTGGGACGCGACAACTACATGACGACCGGGCGCATCTATCAGTCCGTGATCGGCAAAGAGCGCAATCTTGAGTACGGCGGACGATGCGTGCAGGTGGTGCCGCATATCCCGCTTGAGGTGATCGCACGGATCAAGCGTGCCGCAGAAAAAGCGGATGCTGACGTGACGGTGATCGAGATCGGCGGCACGGTGGGTGAGTACGAGAACATTCTGTTCCTTGAGGCGGCCCGCATGATGAAGATCGAGTGTCCCGGAGATATCATGGTGGTGATGGTGAGCTATCTGCCGACGCCATCCACCGTGGGCGAGATGAAGACCAAGCCGACCCAGCACGCCGTGCGTGCCGTCAACGCCGCCGGCATCCAGCCCGACATCATCGTGGCGCGCAGCAACCATCCCCTCGACCAAAAGCGAAAGGAGAAGCTCGCCGTCTTCTGTAGCGTGCGCACGGAGGACGTGGTGTCGGCGCCGGACGTGGAGAGCATCTATGACGTACCGATCAACTTTGAGCGCGACAAATTGGGGGATCGCGTATTGGCGAAGCTCTCTCTCAAGGCACCCAAACCCGCGAATGGCATGGGCGGCTGGCGTGATTTTGTGGCGACCACCAAGCGCGTGTCCAAGCCGGTCAACATCGCGGTCATCGGCAAGTACTTTGATACGGGGGATTTTGTCATTTCTGACTCCTACATTTCCGTGATCGAAGCGATCAAGTACTCCGCATATGCCGTGGGGAGGAAACCGCATCTCACATGGCTCTCCGCGGTAGATTTTGAAAAAGATCCCAAGAAGCTTGCTACGCTCAAAAAGTATGACGGCATCATCGTGCCGGGCGGCTTTGGTTCACGCGGGGTAGAGGGGCTCATCTCCGCCATCCGTTACGCGCGCGAGCGCAAGATTCCGTATCTTGGCCTCTGCTACGGCATGCAGCTTATGGTGGTCGAATACGCACGGAATGTGTTGGGGATCAAAGAGGCCACCACGGCGGAGATAAGCCCCAAAGCGCCCCACACCGTGATCGACATTATGCCCGAGCAGAAGGCGCTCCTCGCAAAGAAAGACTATGGCGGCAGCATGCGCCTTGGGGCATACGAGGCGGTCCTCAAGCGCGGCTCTATCGTGCGCGAAGCATACGGCAAGGACAAAGTCTCCGAGCGCCACCGCCACCGCTATGAGGTGAATCCCGAATATATTTCACAGATAGAAAATGCGGGGCTGGTCTTTTCCGGCAAGTCACCCAACGGCATGCTCATGGAATTCGCCGAGCTCCCCAAAAAAGCACATCCGTTCTTTGTTGGCACGCAGGCGCACCCCGAGTTTCAGGCGCACCCGCTTGCCCCGCACCCGCTCTTTACGGCGTTCATGCAAGCAGCCACAAAAAAGAAGGGGAAGTAACCCGCGCTTGAATAAAAGCCGTTTTTGCCGTATTGTACCCAGTACACATTGGGAGATCGTCTAATGGTAGGACAACGGATTCTGGATCCGTTTATCTAGGTTCGAGTCCTAGTCTCCCAGCCAGTCTGGACACCGTACCTGCGACCAGGACGGGTCAAGTAAAAATAAGGGTATTTTAGTGTTCGGAGTTCGAGTCCAAGAAAACACCCGTCCAGGTCAGAGGTGTGGGCTGTATAATTTGTGAGTAGGATGCTTTTTCTCTATGCGATACTTTCTTGAAAATTTTGAGGCTACTCACAACACCAATAATATATTTGGCGCTTTTCCGGAATGGAAATACTACCCTAAGACAGGTACGCATGTGGGCACTGATTTTAGGGTTGTAGTGGGCACACCAATCCTTGCTCCTGCAGATGGTGAAATGTTTAAGGTTGAAGTTAATCAGTACAAAGGAAATGTTGGAGTGTATGTATTTGATCACCAGGGCACTACTTGGGGTCT
Source organism: Candidatus Yonathbacteria bacterium RIFCSPHIGHO2_01_FULL_51_10 (assembly GCA_001823505.1). Classification (GTDB taxonomy): domain Bacteria; phylum Patescibacteriota; class Minisyncoccia; order Phycocordibacterales; family UBA1539_B; genus 2-01-FULL-51-10. The sequence goes on from MHUS01000044.1 coordinate 27,101, forward strand.
TGAACTTTGCCACTTGAAAGAACTACCAACCAAGGGAAGTTTTAGGGAGGGAGATGTAATTGCTTACTCTGGAAACACCGGATCGGCTACAACCGGTGCCCACCTCCACGCAGTACTTCATCGTGACGCTAAGGTTACGAAAAACTACCAGGAACTACAAAGCCGAGAAGATTTTCTGAGGCTGGAGAAAGACGGGGCGATCCTCGATTGTTTTCAGTGGTTTTGTGCGAAGGTGAAAGAGGTCACGGAAATAAAACCAGAGCCGAAGATAATTGAGATATCCGTTTCAGAGACTATTGTTTTGCATGACAGTATAGAACTTAAAACTTTCGCAGAGAAAGTTAAGGATTTCATCGCCCACATTATAAGTGGGTGGTTTCCCAGTAAGCGCACTGACCTATCTCCAGATGGAGTTCATAAGGAGCGAGTGATCGATAGGGTCGGAAACCGATATAAAGAGAGGATTGTAGATGCTAAGACGGGGCGTGTAATACGCGACGTGGATGAAAAACTTACTGACCACAAATAGTCATGAAGAAAGAATTTACATTAAACGCAAGACTAGTCGGGGCACTTTATCACATAGGGATGCTGATCAAGAAGCCTTACTATTTTGAGCAGTCCGCACTCTTCTGGTCTACCAATCGGCTTTTTAGTTTTTACTACCGCATCGTTACTGTCTACAACCCAAAAATTGCTTACAGCGGAGATAAGAGTTTCCTGGACGCAGATTTAGAAAGCTATATCATCCGTCACCGTATCATTCTTAATGACATTGCTTATGCTGTCTGGCAGTTACTCGAGCTCTGCGGACTCAATGTAGGTTTATCTCCGAAAGGTGGCGTGCACCCGAAGAACAGGGAACTATCTTTTTTCGATTTGGAAAAGAAGTTGTCCACTAATTCCGACTCGAGACTAGACGGTATGCGTGGAGTGATTCAGCGTGGTGCTACCAAGTTTAGTTTTCTGAAGGACCAGAGAGATAATATTGCGCATTACAAGGCCTCAATTCTCGTATTCGGAGACGGCCCAGACTTTGATTTTGCAATAATGAATGCTGCGGGAACCATGCCAACTGTGAGTGACGGAGACACAACTAAGCTGGTTTTGAAAAATGTCTTTCGCTTTACAAACGAGCAACATTTATTCCTATGGGAGTGGATGAATGGGGAGCTCACTGATTCCATAGTTTCTCTTGCTCAAGCAAATGGAATTCCGGCTGACCCCTCTAGTTTTGCAACTCAACTAAGTGGAGGAGCCGCCATTGCTTTGTTTAAAGAAATCAACGGAATAGACTGAAATTATTCTAGCAATACTTTTTTGTTTATTAACGTGAGCTTGCTTTTGAACGATTGCATCAATTCACGCTTCTCTGCGACAGTTCCTTCTTTGAGAATATATTTTGCGTAGGATCGGAGATCTAGACCGCTCTGATCGGTTACCTGCTCTTCGGTTAAGCCGAGTACATTATTACGGAAGTTACTGAAGCGCCCCATTTCTTTTTCGAGTTTTTCTTTAATTCCGATCTTATCTATTTGTATCTTGTCTAAAATAGCTGAGAGTTGTTCGACGAGACTGTCTTCACGTAGGTAGGTGTTTTTACAGGCTTTGTCATAGAAACGGGTACAGCCATAATAAATGTAGCTGTTCGTAGACCCGTCAATGAGATTTTTGAACTTCTCCTGAGCGGTTATGCCTGAATTACATAGTCCACATTTCATCAGACGAGTAAATGCGAATTCTTTCACCGCCGGTCCATGTGGTTTATGGGAATCAAGTTTTTCTTGTACCTTTTTAAACAACTCCTGACTAACGATTGATTCCTGTCTTCCAATATTCCACTTACCACTTTTCCGTGGATATTCGAGTAGGCCACAATAAAATGGATTTCGGAGAACGGTGTGCACGTTGCTAAGAGTAAAGGGCTTACCACTTTTGGTTCTAAATTTCAGATCGTCTTTCAGCCATCGGTACAATGCTCTCCCGCTCCATTTTTCATAAGCAACCTTTTCAAACATTATTTTGATGACATGCGATCGTGACGGATCAAGAATGACGTGGCACTTTTTTGTCCGGTCCGGATGGTTGAGATATCCGGTTGGTGCAACACTCGGCCATAATCCCATCTCAATGCGTGTGCGAAGTCCTCGCTTCACGTTCACACTTTTATTATCGTTATCGAGTTTTGCCTGACTACACAAAATCATCAAGAGAAACTTTTCGCTTGGAGAGTTGGTGAAGCGTTGCCCATATGTCTTCACTTCTATCAGTTTGTGCTGGTCCATCAGGTCCACAATTGAGCCGAGGTCACCTGCGTTACGCGATAGGCGATCAGGATGCCAAGCGAGGATACCACCGAAGCGACCCTCTTTTATCTGGCGGATCATTTCATTAAAGACGGGTCTCTGTGCGGTCTCCTTTGCAGAGTGAGATTCGCGCTTAATCTCTGTCACCTCGATTCCATCTCGCTGGGCTAGTTGCAACATCTCTTTTATCTGGGAATCGATGGACAAAGCCTGCTTCTCGTCCGATTCGCTCGATTTTCGGGCATACAGGCAGTATTTGGGGGCTACTACCTGTGGCTCCGGGTCAGACGTCAACTCTAGCGGGTTGCTGATGTGCATAACACAACACATACCGGACCTTGGTTTTTAAGTCTATTGGGGGAGTGGATAACCCCAGAGTGGAGAAATAAGACTTTATTATTACAAAAAGTTAGTGTAAACTTGTGGTAAGTCATCATTATGGCCGAAAACGACAAAAAGAAAGACGAAATCGTTACCCTCAAAGAAGCGTGTGAGATTTTACACTGTCATCCGAACACTCTTCGTAAATGGGACAACAAAGGCTTTCTTAAAGCTATCCGCTTCGGTACTCGTGGTGACAGACGGTACAGGAAAAGCGATCTGGTGCGGCTGCTCAAAAGAAAATAATTATGAACCATGCACAAGCGATACAAATGAAACCGATCCATAAAAAACAAAGGAGTGGGCTGAAGCACCCTAAGGATTTTTTAAATAAAATTATTTGCGGCAGTGCTATTGATGTTATGAAGCAGATCCCTGATGGATCGGTTCATTTGGTTGTGACCTCGCCTCCATATAATCTTAAAAACTCCACTGGTAACGGAATGAAAGACGGCCGTGGTGGTAAATGGGCAAACGCGGCTCTACAAAAAGGCTACTCACACCATGATGACTGCATGCCTCACGATGAATATGTGAAATGGCAGCGTGAATGCCTGACGGAAATGATGAGAATTATTCCAGAAGATGGTGCAATTTTTTATAATCATAAATGGCGAGTGCAGGGTGGACTACTGCAGGATCGGCAGGATATCGTCAGTGGTTTTCCTGTCCGCCAAATCATAATCTGGAGACGAAAGGGTGGCTTTAATTTCAACCCGGGTTATTTTGTACCTACCTACGAGGTAATTTATTTGATCGCGAAACCAAAATTTAAACTATCCTCTAAGGCAAATGGATACGGAGACGTATGGGAATTTACGCAAGAAATGAACAACGAGCACCCTGCGGCTTTCCCTGTCGATCTAATTGATCGGATTATATCTTCTACCAATGCACAAATTGTCCTAGATCCATTTATGGGTTCTGGTACTACAGCTTTATCGGCCATAAATTTTAAACGGGACTACATTGGCATCGATCTTTCACCAGAATATTGTGAGATGGCTGAAAAAAGAATTAAAAATCACACAGTCCAGAAAAAACTTTTATGACAAAACCAGTTATATATACAAAACAGTTACTTATCGAAAAGCTCAAGGAGATATCCGCCATGGGCTGGATTCCTAATGCTAGAAAAGGTAACCATGGGGGCATTGGTAATACCCTCGAAGACCTACTTGGTATTAAAGAAAATAATTTACCAATACCAAATGCGGCAGAATGGGAATTAAAAACACAGCGACTCAACTCATCTTCTCTTTGCACACTATTTCACATTGAACCATCACCGCGCGCAATCAAGTTTGTACCACAAATTCTCTTGCCTAAATACGGCTGGGCACACCAAGAGGACGGCAAAAAATATGCGAAAGGAGAAATGAGCTTCCGTCAGACCATCCATGGGCTATCTCGGAGTGATCGCGGGTTTATGGTAAAAGTTGATCACGCTGAAAAGAAAGTGCTTATTTCTTTTGACGCAAAGAGTGTGGATGTTCGCCACACTACCTGGCTTGCTTCTGTAAAAGAGAAAGCCGGAACCAAAGAGCTTGATCCTCAGCCATATTGGGGGTTTGATGACTTGGAACATAAAGCGGGCACAAAACTCCTGAACAGTTTTTATGTACAGGCCGAAGTGAAGACAGTGCGGGGGAAAGAATTCTATAAATATTCAAAGGTTATGATGCTTCAAAAGTTTAATTTTGAAGGCTTCTTGAAAGCAATTGAGGAAGCAAAAGTTTTGGTCGACTTTGATGCCCGCACCGGCCATAATCATGGAACAAAATTCCGGTTCCGACAGGACAACTGGCCGATGCTCTATGAAAAAGTAACGGTGATTTTCGACAATGAGACTAAGTCGTCTTAAATCATTATATGGGATGTCTTTGATCTGAAGTAATAAAATGCTATGAGCACTAATGACTTTAAATTTCTAGCAGAAAAGCCTCTCCAGACAGCGGCAGAATTGTCGCAGTCAAAATTTGGCCATGAAGAAATTGCAGATACGCTGGTAAAGATTGTTAAGGGCTGCCCGACACCATTTACAGTAGGGCTTTTTGCCAAGTGGGGTTCTGGAAAGAGTACTGTTGCAAATTCCCTCAAAGATAAATTACCTAAGGAGAAGATTCCGGTAGTTATCTTTGATGTTTGGAAACATGAAGGTGACTCCCTGCGAAGGACGTTCCTAAAAGAAATGGTTCGTCAGTTGAAAGAGGCTGGTTCTGAATATTTCGACAAGAGTTTTGTTGTTAACGAGAGGGTCGAACAGAGCGTTAGTCGGAGTGCCGAATCTAAGATCAAATTTCAGACTGAGGCGTTCAAACAGCTAGGTCCATATATCATCGCGATCCTGCTCCTTGTTGCGATCGGGGGGTATGCCGCGGATTATTTCAATAAGTTCGATCTCTTCCTTCAGTTTATTGTCTCAATAACTGGCTTCACGAGCGGAGGGGCACTGTTGTTATGGTTGGTTAAAAACTCGGTCAATTTGTTCTCGAAAGAAACCGTCAGCTATGGGGCTGATAAATTTGCAGACCCTCATGAGTTTGAAGAGGAATTCGGGCGCGTCCTCCGTGCTCTTAAGAATCCTAGGATCCTTATTATTTTCGACAACCTGGACCGTGTAATGCATGACAAGGTTGCAGAAGTGCTGTCAACAGTTAAAACATTCCTCGAACCCCAGGATATAGCGGACGAAAAGCGAGAGGTCGTCTTTCTTGTTCCATGCGATGCAAAGGCAATCAAGCAACATCTATCCAGTTTGTACAATCCGGCAGACAAGATAGGGACGAGTCACGCCTTTGATCCAGATGAATTTTTGCGAAAATTCTTTAATACTATTGTCTGGATTCCCGATTTTATTCCTAGTGAACTCGAAGCATTTGCACGTTCTCGTCTGAAAGAAACGAAAGTATCGTTACTTGATAATGACTATGTAGCGTGGATTATTACGAAAGCTTTCCGCAACAATCCGCGCCAGATCATTCAATTCACCAACATTCTTCTGGCGAATTATTTGCTCGTCGAAGAACGAGAAGGAGAGGGTAAAGACTTTCCGGTAGGATTCTTAAGTGAGAACGTGCCGCAGCTTACGAAGTACCTTGTTTTGAACCAGCTGTTTCCAGATGAGATGGATACTCTTCGAGAGAAGAAAGTCCTTGATCTGAACGAGGTCGAAGCGGGAGATTTATCTGCAAAGACGAAGACCCTTTTTCTCGCTTTCGTTGAGGAAACGAAGAATATCCCAATAACCGATTTGCGGACATTCTTTACGCTTCGCCGTTCAGAACAGGAGAAGAAGTTTCCTGGCTTTGAGACATTTATAGCGCACCTTGAAGACCGTAGCACCGAAGACTCTACGAAGTACTTTGAACAAGTCGGAGACCTTTCGAACCTTGATATCGTGGGTGACTTTAGCCAAGCAATAAAAGAGGAACTTGGTAGTAAAGCTAATCCAATATCAACGATAAATCTCATCCACACACTCCTTGAGGTGTTGGATGATAAGAAGGCCACTCTAACCTCAACTTTCTACGAGGAAGTCAATAATATTCTAGGCAATGGATGTAAGAGTGTATTACACACGATTGATCCAGATGTGTTGAATAATGCTTTTCTAACTAAGGATGAGAAGTACAGGAAAAATATTGTTCCTCAGTGGATAGTTGTCATGGAGGATGTTCTTGCAGACAGCAAAAAGTACAAGGCCGACCGAGAATTTGTGAAAGCGGTAGTGTCAATTTTTGCCGAACAACCGTCATATCTACAACCGGCCCAGGTGACCAAAGTTAAAGAGCTTCTAGCTTCTTATCTAGCAAACGATCTTGATATCGCAAGGAAAATAACTCAATCTCCCGAAGCACAAACTACGTTGGGCAATGCCGACTATATGCGTAACTTTGCCACGGCGATCCCTAATAGTGGCGCTATCGAGGATGTTTCGTCGAGATTGGAAGTACTTAATGCTTTCCAAGATAAACTTCTCACAGTAGCTGGTGGAGATACTTTAGTGAAGAAGTTTAACGATCTTGTTAATGGCGAAAATCAAAACATCAAACCTGAGGCGTATCCAGAAAAGTCGAAATTGTTCGATCAATTTCGAGAGTTTATACGTTCTCACCAGTCTGTTTTCTCTGCAGCCACCACTCCAACCAAGGATACTTTTGCTGATTTATTAAATACTGGATTCAATGCTCCACCAGATCACCAGGCTAGAGCAGTCTTCGTTCCAATTTTGTTTGAAATAAAGAATCTGTTGAGTGATGCTAAAAAAACAGAGACCGAACGTTTTATTGCCAGTTGGCTCGGCAATGTGACCCCCGATGTTTTTGTGAGTTCTATCAAGGAACTCACTCCTCTGGATCAAAAAACTTTCTTCGAAGTCCAACCTCTATATGACTCTGGTTCAAATCGTGCTGTCTCTGATCAAATCTTTCGGGATAAGTTTTTCCCGATGGTGTCTGATGCTCGCAAGCAGCAGTTTATTGAGAAAATATTCAATTCAGACTTCGACAAGGGTTTTGAATTTTTCGAGAAGATCTCCGACAAGGATGTAAAGCACGTCTTTGCATCCTTCGATAAGATATGGGCGAAGTTTGACTCAGTCAGCCCTGCCCAAAAGCAAAGACTGTTTAAATTCGTAAACAAACATAAGGGAAATAGCGAAGCTGCAGTACGAGAGGTATTGGCAAGCAAAATCATTATGTGTTTAACGACTGCCGACCTGACTCTTCAGCAAACTGGCCTAGAAGCTTTCACAGAGGCCACTCTCTCAAAAGAGCTTATGCGAAAAGTTGTGAAAGAGATATTTGATTGGGTTAAGAAACCTGAAGTTTCTCCTAAATATCAACCTCACGCCTTACGAGCCATCGTAACTGGATTTGAAGAATTCAATTTAGAAGAGCGGAATGAGTTTATTCAATTCTTGTTTGACGAGATTGTCCGAAAATCAAATAAGCAATCTCATCTTGTTGAAACACTCAACCTACTTAAAGAGCTGAAGCCTAAGTACGAAGAAAGAAAATCAAATTTCGATGATATAAAATTAAGAATCGATGCTGAAGCAAACGCAGATTTAAAGAAAGTTCTTACAGAAGGAATTAATGGTCTCAAACCAGCAAAGACAAATAAGGAAAACGAAGAATACTGGTCATCAATTCAACAAGAGTGGGAAAAAATTACTGCCCCACAGAGTTGATAACCCGATTACGACTCTTCCGGAAGGTAAGCTAAGCTGGAAGTAGGTAGCAAATTTTGCTACAATTTATTCACAACTGAATATCAGTCGACCTAACCCCTTTGGTTTCCCAAAGGATATGGTTGCAAACCCCGCTAGAGATCAAAGGACTCCCAGTCAGAGTCACTCTAGCGGGTCATATCGGGAAACCGGTATGGGTATGGCCGAAAGGTTGTATCGCAATGGCTGGGAGCCTTTTGATTATCTGGCTTCTGCCGTTTAAAAACCCGCTAGAAAATTATGAAATTCGTACGCGTTACCTTGGCTGTACTACTCAGCCTGTGTTCTGTAGGTTATTTCTTGCCCACCACAATTGCAATTATTAAAAGGCGAACAAATACTGGGGCAATTTTTACCCTAAATATTTTCGCATTCGTAATGGGAATACCTTGGGTTATTGCTCTGGTGTGGGCGATTGCAACTGATCAGAAGAATGCTTCTTAAACATCTCTCTTGTTTCCTCAACCTTCTGCCTCATCTCTTCCATCTTAGAGAGATTGATTTTGGGACTACTCAAGCTTAGGTCCAGACTGGGAAGTTCAAAAGTGTTAAAATGGTTAGGATTCTCTAATCGACGTAATATGCCTTTGCAATTATATCTAGCACTAGCAAATTTCGGATGGATGTCGGCAAATCGCCGCCACTGTTTTTTTGTAATCCCAGCTGCTTTCCTGGCCTGCGCAAGATTTTTCTTCTCCAAGGTGGCATCCATAATGCGCCACAATTTACTTACGTCTTTCCACCAGCCCCTGTCTGTCCGCATGATCTCGCAGTCCTTAAAACAGGTGCCCTTTGAATCGCTGATTATGTACCCGACTGTTTTAGGGACTCTTTTCATAAAACTATTATCCCACAACGGTATTTCAAATAAAAGTGCTCAAAGGGCACTTTTTGGAAGGGGCCAAAAAAGCCTGTTTTATGGTGTAAAACTCAATTTGGGGTATTGTGGTTGAGCCATATATTGGGGGTACTTTTACTCTAGTTCGTTTTTTAATAAAAATCGTCAAAGGGCATCTTTCCACCATAAGACTTTTTTGATATTAAGCTAAATCGGCAATAGTATCCTTATTTAAAGCCATATAGTGGATTTTTTGTTTATCTGAAAAAAGGTCGTTTTATGGTGTATATATCCCATAAAGTCTGTTTCAAAAGTGATCCAAAACCCGACCAGGACGGGTCACTGTCTGAGTCTCGAACCGAGTATAATAAGGCTCAACAGCTGGGCTCAAAACACACCCAACCACGTCACACAGCAAAAAAGAACGCAGTGAGTTTTTGCTGGGAGAAGCAAGACACCTGCGTGTCTTGCGACTAGGACGAGAACGCCGGAGCGACATTATTCTCTTGTGAGCGGGGCGAATTAGAGAATAAGAAGTACTCCTGTGGTGCGATGACGAGCCAGCAGGCGAGGCCGCGAGGCGGTGCCCAACCCGAGGAGTGTGACGGCACGACGAGAGGTGCGGGAGAAATTCCTAGTCTCCC
>MHUS01000044.1:36532-43557 GCA_001823505.1 Candidatus Yonathbacteria bacterium RIFCSPHIGHO2_01_FULL_51_10
TGGGGCGGTCTCCGCATTGATTTAAGGCCTATTTTGTGGGATTATGGAGAGTAATTATGGCGCAAAACACGACTGCCAAAACGGAAGGATTTGAAAAGTCGCTTTTTAAGGCTGCTGATAAACTCCGAAAAAATATTGATGCGGCAGAATACAAAAATATTGCGCTTGGTTTGGTGTTCCTCAAGTACATCTCTGATTCATTTGAAGAACTGCACACAAAACTTCTTAGTCAAAAAGCCGAAGGTGCAGATTCAGAAGATATTGATGAGTATCGCGCGGTGAACGTATTTTTTGTGCCACAGCAAGCGCGTTGGGCGTATTTGCATGGACGAGCAAAACTTCCGTCCATCGGCGAAGACCTGGACGCTGCGATGGAAGCCATTGAGAAACAGAACCCAACACTCAAAGGTATTCTCCCGAAAGTATTTGCCCGTCCCAACCTCGACAAGGCGTCCCTCGGCGGACTCATCGACCTCATTGGCAATATTGCCCTTGGCGACGAAGAAGCAAAATCAAAAGACCTCCTCGGGCGTGTATACGAATATTTCCTTGGTGAATTTGCAAATGCCGAAGGTAAAAAGGGCGGACAATTTTACACGCCGAAATCAATCGTGAAGCTCATGGTAGATATGATTGAGCCATACAAAGGTCGAGTCTACGACCCATGTTGCGGATCGGGAGGGATGTTTATTATGTCCGAGAAATTCACGCAGTCACACGCAGGGCGCATTGATGATCTGGCTATCTACGGACAGGAAAGCAACCAAACCACCTACCGCCTCGCACGTATGAACCTTGCTATTCGCGGTATTGATGGGGCGGGTATCAAGTGGAACACCGAAGGTTCGTTCTTGAGCGATATGCACAAAGACCTCAAGGCGGATTACATTCTCGCTAACCCACCTTTTAATGTCTCGGATTGGAGCGGAGAGCTTTTGCAAAACGACCCACGCTGGCAGTATGGCAAGCCACCCACAGGGAATGCCAACTTCGCGTGGATACAACACATGGTGCACCACCTCTCACCACACGGCGTGATGGCGTGTGTACTTGCAAACGGCTCACTCTCGTCACAATCAAGCGGAGAGGGTGACATCAGAAAAGCACTTGTTGATGCCAATCTCGTGGACTGTATCGTAATGCTTCCGAAACAGCTTTTTTATAACACAGGCATCCCTGCATGTATCTGGTTTATCTCGCGCAAACGCATTGGCAACGGCGACCGAAAGCGTACGGGCGAGGTGCTCTTTATTGACGCATCAGAGGTTGGACATATGGCAGACCGCACGCACCGCGAATTTAGCAACGAAGACGTGGCGATGATCGCGGGCACGTATCACGAGTGGCGACAAAAGGAGAGCAAGTATGAAGACAAAAAAGGTTTTTCAAAGTCTGCATCAATCATCGACATTCAAAAGCACAACTACGTGCTCACACCGGGGCGCTATGTAGGCATTACTGATGCAATAGATGACGGTATCCCGTTTGAAGAAAAAATGGCAAAGCTCACGAGCGAGCTTGCAGCGCAGATGGAGGAAGAGGGAAGATTAAACGAGGAGATTAAAAAACAGCTCAAAAAGGTGGGGGTAGAGCTTTAAAAAATCACTTTTACCCAAATTAAGCGCCGTTTCAGATATGTGACGATATCGTCACATATCTGAAACGCCAATGTAGTCCTAGTGCAGAAGTTGCTTATTCTAATATAGTTTGATATTATGGAACAAGTTAGCCCTAACGCTAACCAACTGGAATAAGAAATTTCTTATTCCAGTCACCCATAAAATACCTTGGAAAATATAGCTAAAAAACCATTTCGACCAGTAGATCTACCCGTATCGGTAGATTATATTTCGTTGTTGCCGTCTATTTCCAAAGCTCATGCAGCGCTTGCGCGACTTGATGCGACACTGGACCAGCTTCCCAATCCGAGGCTTCTTGAGCGTTCCTTTTTAACCCATGAAGCGGTACAGAGTTCGAAGATTGAGGGTACGATGGCAACCATCCAGGAGGTTTTTGAATTTGAAGCCGATTTTGATGATGATATCTCGAATAAAAAACGAGAAGATATTGAAGAGGTTTTGAATTATCGTAAAGCACTTGAATATGGCGTCAAAAAAATTGATCAGGATTTCCCAATTACTGAAAACTTTGTTAAAGAACTTCATAAAATACTTCTCACCTCCGTTCGGGGAGCAAGCAAAGCTCCAGGTGAGTTTCGCAAGGGGCAGGTTTATATTGGTTCACACGGCACAACGATTGAATCAGCAAGTTATGTTCCGCCAGAGCCGCAACACATCTTAGAACATTTTTCAAACCTTGAGAAATATTTAAATGAACACAAAGAACAAGATGCGTTGGTGCAGATTGCCATTGCTCACTATCAATTCGAAGCAATCCATCCGTTTTGGGATGGTAATGGTCGCGTGGGACGATTAGTCATTTCACTTTTTCTCTATAAACAGGGGCTACTCAAGAAGCCATGGTTATATTTGAGTGAATACTTTGAACGGAATCGCCAAGAATATTATCGACTTCTTCGAGAAGTCAGCGAAAGTGAAAAATGGAATGAGTGGATCATTTTCTTCTTGAAAGGTGTTGAAGTGCAATCGCTCGATGCATGTAAGAAAGTAGAAAAAATTCGTACACTGCATGATGCCACGAGAGACAGAGCAATGCTTATGGGTTCCCAGTATGCGGTGAATTTTGTTGAAGCATTGTTCGTGAAACCCGTTTTTACACGTCGTTCAATTCAAAAAATTGCAAAAATTCAGAATTACCAGACGCTCGCTAATGTGGTTGAAAAATTTCTTGAAGCAGGAATTATTTATGACCTTGACCTAAAACGTGAACGAAATAAGGTTTATGTGTTTGAAAATTTAATGAAGTTGATCGCCTAAATCCTATGAACCTCACAACAGCGAAAAATTGGAGGACGGTGAAGCTTGGGGATATTATGAATATTTTTACTGGCAAAAAAGATGTGAACCAAACTACGGCAGATGGCAAGTTTGTTTTCTTTTCATGCTCACCTGAAACCTTTCGTTCTGTTGATTATATTTGCGATGATGCAGCTTTAATAATTGCAGGGAATGGTTCGTATACAGGCACTGTGAGATTTTTTGAAGGGAAGTTTGATCTCTACCAAAGAACATACGGCTGCACAATTAAAGATGAAGTGAAAGACGAATATGACATTAAGTACATTTTTTATCAATTTAAGAAAGGTTTCGAGCGTGACTACATGGGAGGCTCTCGGGGTTCTTCTATTCCGTATATTGTCCGCGGGGACATCGAGAATTATGAAATGCGATTCCCCGAATCGCTCGACGAGCAGAGGGAGATTGCGGGGGTGTTGGGGTGTTTGGATGACAAGATTGAGCTTTTGAGAAAGGAGAACAAGACGCTTGAGAGCATCGCACAAACGCTTTTTAAAGAGTGGTTTGTCGACTTCCGCTTCCCAAACGCAACAGGTCAAATGGTTGATTCTGAATTGGGCGAGATTCCCGAGGGCTGGCGGGTGGGTAAGTTGGGGGAGGTGGGAGAAATTGTTTGTGGAAAGACCCCGTCAAAATTGGCACCCGAATACTTCGGAGGCGATGTTCCTTTCATAAAGATCCCTGATATGCATAATCAGATGTTCATCTTTACAACGGAGGACAGCCTGACGGGGGTAGGAGCAAATTCGCAAAATAATAAATATATCCCCGAGGGTTCGCTTTGCGTAAGTTGTATTGCTACTGTTGGGTTGGTTTCGATAACAACACAAGACTCGCAAACAAATCAACAAATAAATTCTATTGTGCCGAGTAGTAAAAATACTTTAGAGTATTTGTATTTTGTACTGAACTCAAAAAGAGAAGACTTGCAGATGATAGGTGGTGGTTCAGCAACCTTGAATGTAAATACTGGAGTATTTTCTCGTCTAGAAATTATTTTACCAGGAGAACGAATTCTCGGTCTATTCCACGAAGCAACCTCTCCTATATTTCAAAAAATAAAAACAAACTCAAAGGAGATTCAAACTTTGTCGAAGTTACGTGATGATTTGTTGAATAAGATTTTCTTAATATAAAATATGCCCAACACATCTGAAGAATTTTTTACAGAACGGCAAGAAGAGGGGCGCATTGATATTTCCCCTTTTCCTGCTGGTAAATATATCTCTACTGTTGCAGACGAAAATATTGTCATTGAGGAAAATCAAAGATTTAAATATCTTGCTTGTTATATTACAGAAAAAGAACAGGTGATGGGCATTAAATTGCAACGTTTTAAAAAAACTAAAAGCGGACTCAATTCTGATTTAGAAATAAATCTCCCATTTAAGCAAGCTAATGCATTAACGGATTTTTTAAAATTTCTTACGAAGGCAAACCTAGGGACACTCGCATCTGGTAAGTTCATACTCGCCGATGCTTTAGTAGTTGATACTGATTTATATTCAAAATTAGTAACACTTAGCCGAGATGCGGGCGGGCAAAATATACTCTCTCGCCTTTTTGAAGAGGGTTACTTAACCTCTAATCTGGATATTCCCGAACTGATTAAGAAAGGATTGTCGAGACAAAAAATTGAGGAAAAACAAAAACAGATAAGCGAGTTTGAAGTTTTGATTTCACGGGGCGATGTCAAAGAAGTCTCAGATATTCAGAATGCTTTGTCTGGGATGCCTTGGATTTTTGGTCCAGAATACGAGTCAATAGATGTTCGAGGAGCAGGTGATGCGGGAATCCCCGATCGTCGTTTAAAAAGAATTGATGGGTTGAGTGATATCTTAGAGGTGAAGTTACCTAGTGCTGAATTGTTGCGCAAAGATCATCTTGGTAGGGCTTACATTGCCCCCGAGCTTTCTGTGGCAATTGGGCAATTGACAGGCTATCTAGAGCACTACTTCAGTGCTTATTCTGAAGAACGTAACGATAAGACAGGAGAAGAAATTCTTGAGGATAGATATGGAAAATACTATAAACCAAGAGGTATTTTACTTATTGGGCGCAGAAAAAAAGAAGATGGAACGGACGGAATAAAGGATACGATAAGTGCGGAACCAAAATATCTAAGAAGATTAATATCGTATTATCATTGGGTTGAGGTTTTAACTTACGATGATCTAATTGAGCGAGCTAGGAATGGGATCGCAAATTTATTGAAGGAATAATTTATGTCTGAATATAAATTAACAACTGAATTATTGAAATTAAGTCAATCTCAAAAATGGAATGAGGCCAAGTTGGAGTGGGAACTTGCAGATGTTGAGGAAGTTGAAGAACCAGAAACGTGTTTGTGTGGACATTTTCCGATACTCGAGGTTTGCATGATTGAAAATGCAAGAACCCAGCAAAATGCGCGCGTAGGAAATTCGTGTGTGAAAAAGTTTAATAATAAATCGGACAAAATATTTCGTTCGGTGGCTAGTGTTAAAAAGAAACCTGAAAAGTCGGTAAATTCTGAAACTCTTGAATTTGCTCGCCAGAAAGGATGGGTTACTACAAAGGATTATGAATTTTATATAGATATCTTAAGAAGGAGAAGTTTATCAGAAAAACAGCTTGCCTGGAAAAAATCGGTGAATAATAAAATATTGTGTAGAATAAAGAGAAACTAACATCATGCCCCTCAACGAATCAACAATCGAAAATTTGACCTTGGAGCTTCTGAAAGAGGCGGGGTGGCGGTATGCGAGCGCGGAAGAGCTTGAGCATGAGAGGGAGGATTTGGGGGTGGTGGTTTTGGTGGCGCGTATTCGCGACACCATTCTAAAGCTGAACCCCGAGCTTCCCGAGGAAGCGAGGGCGTTCGCCTTGCGTGAGGTGCTCCGTATTGCAAGCTTGACCGACAATGTTGTCGAGAACAACCGCGCGATGCATCGGCTCCTCGTCGAAGGTGTGCAGGTGGAGATCCTCGAGGGTGGGCACATGCGCGGGCGCAGTGTTGCCGTGGTCGACTGGGAGAATATGGCAAACAATGACCTTCTCGCCACCAATCAGTTTTATATCAAAGGTCTTGAGCGCGACAAAATCCCCGATGTGGTGCTCTTTGTCAACGGCTTGCCCCTCGTGGTAATCGAGCTCAAGGATGCAAAAAACGAAGAGGCGACGACACACAAAGCATTCACGCAACTTACCAACTATCAAAAGGCAATTCCTGACCTCTTTGCCTACAACGGATTCCTCGTCATCTCGGACGGGCTCGATGCACGCGCGGGCACTATCACGAGCGGGTTTGACCGATTCCTTGCTTGGAAAAGCATTGACGGAACGCGCGATGCAGGACGCACGACGCCCGAGATTGAGACATTGACCCTCGGTATGCTTCGCCCTGCCGTACTCCTTGACCTCATTCGCAATTTTACCGTGTTTGAGGTTGAGAAAAAGACGCTTGCTGATGGCTCGCTTGAAATGCGCACCATCAAAAAGACTGCGGCATATCACCAGTATTTCGCCGTACAAAAAGCGATTGACTCGACCGTAGCGGCGACAGCAGGAAGTCGCAAGGCGGGTGTGGTGTGGCACACGCAAGGCTCGGGCAAGTCACTCTCGATGGTTTTTTATGCGGGCAAGATCATTCAGAAATTGAATAATCCCACGATTGTGGTTTTGACGGATCGCAACGATCTCGACCAACAACTTTTTGATACGTTTGCAGGCGCAAAGGAGCTGCTTCGCCAGGACCCCGTACAAGCAGAGACGCGCGCAGATTTGAAAAAACTTCTTGCGACCAATGGTGGCGGGGTGATTTTCACCACGATTCAAAAGTTCTCGCTTGAGGGCAACGAGACGGAATACCCCATACTCTCTGACCGTTCAAATATTGTGGTCATCGCCGATGAAGCGCATCGTTCGCAGTACGGCTTTGAAGCGCGTGTGCGCGAGACGGCGGAGGGTGCGATGATTAGTTACGGCTTTGCAAAGTATGTACGTGATGGACTTCCGAATGCTTCCTTCCTTGGCTTTACAGGGACGCCGATTGAAAAGGATGATGCGAATACGCGCGCGGTCTTTGGTGAATATGTCGATGTGTATGAC
>MHUS01000045.1 GCA_001823505.1 Candidatus Yonathbacteria bacterium RIFCSPHIGHO2_01_FULL_51_10
GCAATGATCATATATTTTTTAGGGGGCATAGGGGTAAGGGCTTTAGGTGTATTCTATCATGCGCCTATTCCATGGTGTGGATAACGCTTCGAAAATGGTGGCTGTCACCATATTCCACCATATTCCTTTTCCCCAAATTTGTGTTCTTTGCCACTTTTCCACGTTCAAATCGCACCAAACCATTTTTCCGGTGGTATGAAACCGAGCGGTCCAATTTTTCGCGCTTCTATCTCCGCTTTGACCCTCTCGTGCACGATGATGGCAGACACCTTTTCCGCTAGGCGGAACAACAAGAGTCCATGTGCCTTAGCTGGGTCTAACACCAGTTTCTCGAATTTAGTTGTGATTAGGCGAGCTGAATCGGAAGTGTCTATGATCGACTTCGTCATGTCCGCTGCAGCAACCAAACCGACTATATTCACCGCTTTGTAGTCGGTCCATTCGCTCCCGTCATCCGGGTCAACTACCAAGGCATCATAGACATCGATGTTGTCAACGCCCGCTGCGCGCAGTGCTTCGACCATGCGATCGTGCATGAGGGGACCTCCTGCTTTAAAAAACCAAGGCATCTCACCCGGTGCCTCGGGGTTTAGTTCGTAGCGCAACGGTTGCGGAATGGCGATGGTGGGATCAAATCTCTCTCCTGCCATGAAGTCTATTCCCGGTATCATTGGCCTACGCCCCAAGACGGCGAGATCCCTGAGATCTCCTATCGGCTCTTTCTCCAGCACGTAATACGACGGGGGGTTATTTGCGTCATTCATAGACACATTATATCGCAGAGATGAAGTGGACAGCAACAGGAGGCTGATTACCCCGCCCCCGCTTCGAGCTCATACTAAGTTAGTGCATCGATGCCCTTGCTTTAGAGGCCAGGCCTCCAAATGATAGGAGTGGGCGGGGACGCACGAAGAAACCCACCCACGTGCGTACACGTGGGTGGGTTTCCGTAACACTCCCCTATTTTTTTACTTCACCACGGTGACCGAGATCGTGGAGCTTCCTTTATTCCCCGCCTTGTCATAGGCTTGTATTTCGATCTTATGTGTTCCCGTGCTTATGGTGCTTGTGTGCCATCGTTTTGAGATCACGCTCTTGTTTTTATTTGAACTGAGGAGGACCCCGTCCACGTAGATGCTCATCGAGGAAACCTCATTTGCGTCACTCGCAAACCCGCTAATGTTCACCGCCCCACTTACCGTACTGCCGGATTACGGGGTGCTGATCGTCACAGAAGGAGCCGTGGTGTCAGCCGCAACAGGGTTATTGACGGTGACAGAGACCGAGGGCGACGTTCCTTTGTTTCCCGCAGCGTCATACGCGTAAGCAATAAAAGATTCACTTGCTCCATTCGCCGCAAGAGTGGAGTCCCACGTGAATGCATACGGAGTAGCTGTATCCGTACCCACCAAGCTTCCATTCGCATACAGTTCAACCCGAGAAACTCCCACGGTATCACTTGCGGTTACATTTACCGCCACACTTCCGGATACTGTTGTTCCTGCTGTGGGCGCGGTGACCGTTGCGATAGGCGCGGTCGTATCGGGGACAGGCACTACTGCCGCCCGCGCGGCACTCACCGCGGCACTGGCATTCACTCGGCCGTTTCCATAATATTGATCATATCCTGTCGCCCCAAGATCAACTGCCGTACTCTTAAGAATCGATTCAACCTGTGTGTTCGTGAGAGCTGTGTTTGCTGATTTTATAAGTGCCAACACGGCCGCAACGGCCGGACTGGAGAAGGATGTCCCACTGACTGCGGCATATCCGCCACCATTCGTAGTACTCCACACACTGTCACCGGGGGCGGCAACATCAATGTACGGACCGTAGCTTGACCAGCTCGCTATGACGTCGCTGCTGTTCGTTGCTGAAACTGAAATGACCGAGGTCGTGTCGGGAGTTGAATCAAGAGTTCCATAATTCCCCGCCGCCACCGTAACGAGGCCGCCTTTAGTTTTCATATAATTGGCGGCGCTCTGAATGGTCGCGCTACTCGAGAGTGTCGCAAAACTCGCATTGGCGATCTGCGCGCCGTGATCCGCCGCGTAGGTGATACCGCTTGCGATCGTACTAATGTAGGCGCTGCCGCTTGTTAGAGCGACTCGCACCGGCATGATCTTGGTGTTCCACCCAATAGAGGCGACGCCCGTTGCGTTATTTGTGGTGGCCCCCACAACGCCAGCCACCTTCGTGCCATGTCCATATACATCACTCGTGTCGGAATTGTTGTCAACAAGATTCCAGCCAGTGACGAGTTTTCCTGAAAAATCAGGGTGCGTGCTGTCTATGCCGGAGTCAAGGATCGCTACGGTTACGCCATCGCCCTTCGCACTATCCCACGCGGTAGGAGTACCGATCTTTGATAAGTGCCACTCGCTGGCATAATTCGTATCATTCGGAACCGCGACGGGAAGCGCCAACTGATCAACTTCGGCGCGTGCCACGAGTGAATGTCTGGAGAGACCCGCGATGGCGGCATCACGCGTATCACGCGGGATCTCCAAAACATAGCTTGAGATCTGCGACAGGTCCGCTTTTACACTCGCTCCGTACGTTTTTGCAAGACCATCCACGGCATTTTTTGATGCACCACCGCGAACTTTTACAATGATACGCCCCGGGAGCGCCTCAAGATCGTTGAGGCGTGCCCGAGTGCTTGAATCAACAATACCCGTGACCGTAAGCCCATACGCTTTTTGGAATTCTTTGACCCCTGCCTCGGTTATCGGACCAAAATATCCCGTAACATCAGCAGCATATATCCCTCGTATGTCGAGAAGCATTGACTGCAGCTCACGGACATCATTGCCTGATACGCCGCGCTGAAGCGTTGATGTAAACCTAAAAGGACCGTCCGGGGCTTGCGCCGTGTCGGGGAGTGTGGGCAGCACCGCCGCGGCAAATGAACCGGACTTAATGTTCTCAAGAATCCCCGCGAGGGATGCGAGAATGCTCTGCACTTGACTAATGATTGTTTGCACGTCCCCCGTAGACACTACCGCTTGTGCCGGGCGTGGGATCGATGCGCCGACAGCTACAACCAAAACAAGCGCTGCAATGATCGAGAAGCGCTTAAAAAAATGTTTCATAAATTTCTGCAATTACGCACGTTAAATAAAAACCCTAGGGCTTCTCTAAAAGAGAGCCATCATAAAAGACATCCCCCTTATCATAGTATGGTTACTCCGGTGCCGCAATGTCCCTGTGGATAACTTTCTCTTGCCAATGTCCTTTATGTCCCCAAAAAAATTGGGCGCGTACAGGGAACCATGGAATGTCAAAAGGTGGCCAACCTTTTATTTTTTGTGCGGGATGCGAGAATCGAAGCTTACAGCTTCAGTACACCTTTGCGATTTGTCCTGGGCAGAGCCCATCACAAATAACGCAAAGCTCTTCGATTCTCGCACGGTACTCAAGCAGTTGAGTCCCTATCCCGCACTGGCAGACAACAAAAAACTGCTCTTCGAGCAGCTTTTTGTCGGCCAGTGCGGGATGCGAGAATCGAACTCGCGCCTACTGCTTGGGAAGCAGTCGTCCTACCACTAAACTAATCCCGCGCGTACAGATAACGACGCCGATAACCATAACAAAAAGCCGTCCTCTCCGCAACGGCCTGAGAGATTACGCGGCAGTCTTAGCTGAGAGAATTGAACGCACGCGAACAATGATCTCCTCGAGGGTGAAGTTCGCCTTCACCATAAAATCCTGCGCGCCCAAGGACATGGCACGGTCAATATCTTCTTGTTGCCCCAAATTAGAGAGCACAATAACAGGAATGTCTTTAAGACGGTCATCTTTTTTGATGCGTGAGAGGATCTCAAATCCGTCCACCCCGGGAAGGATCAGGTCGAGGAGGATAATGTCCGGCTTCCAGCGCTCAAGGATCTCGAAGGCCGCTTTTGCCTCAATGGCATTCTCCACCTTAAACCCGTCGGAAAAAAGCTTGCGGACAAAGAGCTCGCGCAGGAATTTATCATCCTCGACAACGAGCACCCCAAGCCCGTCTTTCTGTTTTTCCGCAACACCCTGCTGGGCAGTCTCTCGAATGATCGTCGCCCCGAAGTTTGGCTTCTCATTCCCCACGGTAGGGGCAGGTGTTGGCGTTTCACCCAAGATACTGCGCACCTTTTCAAGCACTTCCGAAGGATCGAAGATCGCTTTAATGAGAAAGTCTTTTGCCCCAAGAGCTTTGGCTCGTTCGATCTCCACCGGCTGTCCGGAATTTGAGATGATGACGATCGGAATATTTTTAAGCACCGGATCAACACTCGTCTCCTCCATCACTTCCATGCCATTCTTTTTTGGCATCAAAATATCAAGAAGGATCAGGTCCGGGGCAAGTCCGGCATGCAACTTCTGCAATGCTATTTCGCCGTCTTCCGCGCTTTCAACCATATAACCGCTCTTGGAGAGCTTTTCCACCAGCACGTCACGAAGCACGTTGTCGTCCTCGACGATGAAGATCTTTTTAGGGTTCATATCAGTATGATCATTATAATATAAGTAGGGGGCAACCGCCACAAAAATGTGGACAACTCGCTTTATTACACATCATCAACGGCGACATCTTCTTTGGGAATGAGGCTTTCGTTGAGAGGAAGGGTAAGGGTAAATGTAGACCCAACACCCTCTTTTGATTCAACGTTGAGCGCTCCCCCATGGCGCATGACGATATTCTTGACGATATAGAGACCGAGCCCCGAACCGCTTGTCTGCATATGCAGCGCATTTTCTGCCCGGAAAAACTTCGTAAAGAGCCGGCTCACCTGCTCTGGAGGCACCCCGATGCCGGTATCTTGGACTTTGACCTCCAAATACTCCCCTTGCTTGCGGACCGCAACGGAAACCTTACCGCCTGTCGGCGTGTACTTTACGGCATTATCGATCAAGTTCTGCAGCGCAAGCGCGATCTTGTTCCCATCAAAGACAAACGACTGCGGTTCGCCATCAGGTGTCGTGACCTCAAGGGTTACCGCCTTCTCCTGAGCAAGCGCCCGAATGGGCGACAAAACACTGGTCATGATCTTCATGATGTCGTTCTGTTTAAAATCATACCCGAAACGCCCATCTTCAATACGCGCAACATTAAGCAGATCGTTGACGAGTTGGATCATTTTTTCATTCGTCTCGTACCCATTTCCGAGAAGCTTCTGCTGTGATGGGTTGAGTGGCCCCAAGTCGCCATTGATGACCAGGTGGAGCGCCCATTTGATGGCGGAGAGCGGCGTGCGCAATTGATGCGCGGCGATCGAGATAAATTCGCTCTTACTGCGTGCGATCGCCTTCTCTCTCGTCACGTCGCGGATCAATTTAATGAACCCTTGCTGAGCCCCCGTCGCATGATCAACAAGGTGCGCCGTTATCACCTGCAGATCCCGCTCGAGCGGATGATGCACGGTGATCTCATTGACGTCAGCCGACACGAGTCCGGTTGCCTCACGCTTGACCTTCTTTGCCGTCGGCGCAAGCGCCGGATACGAGACTTCTACAAGCGTCCTCCAGCGTTCTTTGTCTATGTCTTTCGGAAGAATCTCTTGATTCACCACTTCACTTCGCCCAACCCCCAACAAGTCTTCTGCGGCACGATTGATGCGCAAAAGCTTGAACGCGCTATCGTATTCAAGGAGGCCGCTCGTGAGATTCTCGATGATCGTCTCGGTATGCGTCTTTGCCTGGATGATCTCGTGCGTCTTTTCGGCAACTTCTTTCTCAAGCTGTTTTGAATATTCTTCCGAAAGACGTCGGCGCTCTTCTTCTGTTTTTTTGATCGCCTCGATCTTCTCTTCTTCTTCCCGCTCCCGCTGAGAGTCTACTTCTCGCAAGTCATCGACCATGAGCTTGAGCCCCACAAAGAGTTCCGTGAATTCGTCTTCCGTATCGGGAACAGCCAATGCATTCGAAAAATCTCCCGTTGATGTCCTTTGGAGAAACGGTGTGAGCTCCGAGAGTCTTCGTGCCGTATTCTCCTTGTAACTTTGAAGCTGTTTCTCTGTGGTTATATCCCGAAAAACCAGTACGCCGAATGGTTCGCTGTCTTCTGTGGTGATCAAGCGTGCCGAAAGAAAAACAGGAAATCGGTTCCCTGTTTTTGAGGTAATGTACGCCGTCTTCCCCCGTGGAACCGTGAATGTTTTATGCGTACCGAAAATCGTCGCGGTTACCCGTTGTTCCGGCGCAAGTTGATCATCGTTAAAGGTAAGCCCGAGCACATCATCGATCGACTTCCCGATGATCTCATCACTCGTGTAGTCGAGTAAGAGGCTCGCATGAGGATTGATCTGATTGATGGTTCCGTCTTGACCAAATACGATGATCCCTTCCGCGACGAATGAAAAAACCCCGCCGACAATGGATCTGGCCATGGGAAAAGAAAATTAAAAATTACGCAACGTCTTTGATCGCGGCGCGACACTTCTGTTCAATGTGCGGCGGAATCGTGGGGAGGTTGTGTTCGCTTGCGGCGTGCTCAGCGGCCTGTGTCATGATCTCCTCGTCCGTATCAGCACGAAATTTCACATCACAATCAACGCCAATATCCCTGCAGGTAAGTTCCTTCATAAAATTCTGATTACTTCTGATAAATCTACTCCCCTCCCGGGGCTTGCAGCCACTCCACGGCTTGAGCCTCAGTCGCAAAAAACTTTATGTTCTTTTTTTGCGATGCGCCGATCACAAACATTGCGAGCGTCCGTACAAAAACATTCCCCCCAAAGATTGCCGTCTTCGTGATAGCGGGATGCTGGAGGAAACCAACCCAGCGCTTTCGCGCCGCCGAAGAAAAATCGCTTGACCGCTGGATGTCGATCAGCACGTGGCTCGCTTCTCCCCTGTCTAAAAACTCTCGCCCGGCAAGGTCGAGGCGTTCCGCTTCTTTTTCATCTACCGGCGCAAGTAAACGGTACCGAATGGTGCCATTCTCGCAACGAATCTCGTTGGGTGACGTCGCAGTGATTGTTTCTGTTTCTGGCATAGTGTTACGTCAGATCATTATATCCCGCATTGCGGTTCACTCCAACAACATGCGCGTACTTGCTGTGGATAAAAAGTGTAAACACTTTTTGATGTGCCGTCACTCGGGAAAAGTCTGAGTACTCCATATTCCCACTTTTCCCTCGTTAGGCACAATAAAAACCCCCGCGCCAAATATCTCGCGCCGAAGGCGCGGGGTTCTTTATTTAATATCGGGACGCCGGGATTCGAACCCGGAGTCACCTGTACCCAAAACAGGTATGTTAGCCGTTACACCACGTCCCGTTCCAAGCATCCTAGCACACAACATACCGTAAGCGTAGTGTTACGCAATATGCTCGATCATACGCACCATCGCTTTCTTTTTTGAAACGTCCACCCAAACCGCAACAGCATCACATTGCCATTCAACTTCATCACCCTCCACTAACGCGAGATATGACTGAACGGCACGCAGCATCCTTTCGATCTTCTTCGGATGGATGTTCTCCTCCGGCAAAAAGCCATCATTTTCACGTGTAACGCTCCCCAAGTTTTCACGTGAAAGCGTTTTTACCTCGAAAAAATGGATTATTCCGCCCTTTTGGGCAATAATGTCAATTTCTCCCCATTTCCGCCAAAAATTCCTCTCAACGATGACAAAACCCTTATTTTTAAGGTATTTACAAGCAATATCCTCCCCTAACGCCCCTATTTCCTGCTTTTTAGTAAGCGCCATGCCTATATTGTATGAAAGTTTTCACGAATAACAATGTTACTTAGTAACGAAATACTACTAATTTACACATTTTTCAGAAAATCCTTGTAAAATAAGCACTTTTTGAAAAATATCGCCCGAATTACGCTATTTCGGTCACAAAAATATGTCTTTTATGCACTTTGTCCCCAGAGTTATCCACAGTTTTTTCCGTTTTATCCTTATTTATTTAATATCTTTCTTGACGATTCTTTCCCGTATGTCAAATTCTCCTCAAAAACAAATAAAGGACATCCTGGCTATCAAACACAAAAAGCGCCTTTCGGCACTTTTATTGCAAGCGCTCAAATCCCCCGTCCGCTTGCGGACGGGGGATTTGAGCGCATAGGGTTGTGAGCGAGCGGTGGCTCGCTCCTTGGCATCAAAGAACCCTGGTCCCGCGTCCAAATACCATGAGCCTTGGCGCGGGGTTCTTTATTGTGCGGGTAGGGAGAATCGAACTCCCATCATCTGATTGGCAACCAGATGTTCTACCATTGAACCATACCCGCATTCTCACAAAGCTTTTCACTTGCAAGGCGGATCCATTCAAGGATCCTTACTTTTAGCACCTTGTCGCCGATTATAATATTTCCTACGCCATAAATCAATTTTTTCGTTTTATGGCGTCCTTCTGTTCTTTGGCTTTTATAGAACTGCTTCCGCGGAACCCCCACCTCTTTCTCCCAATACTTTTCGCACTCATCAATGTTATTATCTGGATAAACGAGGGCCCAGAAATGCATCTTTTCACTGCGAACAAAACAATGCTTGTCAATAAACAACTTAAATATCCTGAGTAGCCGTGCTTCTGCATTAGAGATCCTCACTAAGTTGCTTTTCATGGACTTATCTCCTTCTCCTGCGTAAAGCATAATCCCGGCAATGAAGAGCGGGTCTGCTTTGTTTTTTAAAAAGTACTCTTCAGCTTCAGCTCTTGCTTGGCTGTATTTTGTAGAAAGGAGAGTAGTGCGTGCTTGATTGATCTTCATTATTGCACTACGGCGCGCAACCATACGTAATTCTGCGTTCTTCTCTATGACGCTTTTAGGCCATTCATGTCGACCGAACCAATAAGAAAGCGTTGACTTTGGAACGCCTGTAGTATTGGCGATCTCTTGATAACTTTTCCCACTACTTCTCAGAACGATCGCTTGGTCTTTTGTTTTCCTTCTTTCTGTATGCATAAATATAGTACAACCGTCCCAATATGTTACTGACTATTACGATAGTACCATACCCATGCTCAAAATCAAAGCTTTTTGTGCGCCCGGAGGGAATCGAACCCCCAACCCCTTGGTTCGAAGCCAAGTACTCTATCCGTTGAGCTACGGGCGCATTACCCTTCTACATTAGCAAAAAAAGGCAAAATAACCTAAAATATCTACATGAATGAACTGATGGAGTCTCACAAAAAGACCTACAAGATCCCCGCGGAGGTTTCACGGGTAACGGAAACACTGGAAAAGGCTGGTTTTGAAGCCTATCTTGTTGGCGGTTGCGTCCGCGACCTTGAGACCGGCAATAAACCAAAAGACTGGGATGTTACGACGAACGCCCGCCCTGATGATATCAAAAAGCTGTTTGATGAAACATTCTACGAAAACGACTTTGGAACGGTCGGTGTGGTTAGTGAAACAGAGGACCCGACCCTCAAAGTTATCGAGATCACCCCATATCGCCTTGAAGGGAAGTACAGCGACAAACGGCGGCCGGACGGCATTACCTTCGCTGACAACCTTGAGGACGACCTCAAGCGGCGAGATTTCACGATCAACGCTATGGCGTATAGCGTTTCTCAAGGACACGTTCTTGATCTCTATCAAGGACATCAGGATATAAAGGACAAAGTGCTCCGTACGGTGGGAAATCCCCATGAGCGCTTCAGTGAGGACGCCTTGCGTATTCTCCGGGCAGTACGCCTTGCCTCTGAGCTTGGTTTCACGATCAATAAAGAAACAGCCGACGCTATCGTCGAAACAGCCCTGTCCCTTAAGCATATTTCGGCAGAACGTATCCGGGACGAGTTCTCAAAAATGATCGATTCGCCGCGCCCCCTTGAGGGAGTTGTGATCGCCCAGCGTCTCGGCCTCCTTACATATATCCTTCCTGAGATGGAGGAGGGGATAGGCAAGGAGCAGAATGGGGACCATATCTATGATGTTTGGGAGCACAACCTCCGCGCCCTCCAGCACGCCGCTGACCGTGGCTGGCCATTTCACGTGAAACTTGCGGCTTTGTTACACGATGTGGGCAAACCCGCCACTCGTCGCTGGTCAGACGAAAAGAAGGATTGGACTTTTTATGGACACGATGTGGTTGGTGGCCGCATGGCAAAGAAGGCCCTTGAGCGGCTCAAGTTCCCTAAAAAGATCGTTGACGACGTATCTACGCTCGTTCGATACCACCTCTTTTTCTCTGATGTGGACAAGATCACGCTCTCGGCTGTGCGCCGCATTGTGAAAAACGTCGGCCCCGAGCTCGTCTGGGATCTGATGAAAGTCCGCGCCTGCGACCGGATCGGCATGGGGCGACCGAAAGAAACACCCTACCGCCTCCGCAAATATGAATCAATGATAGAAGAGGCGATGCGGGCACCGGTGTCCGTGGGGATGCTTAAAATAGACGGCGCAAGGATCATGGAGGTTATTCGTGAAACACCGGGGCCTAAGGTGGGCTTTGTCCTCCACGCGCTCCTTGAGGAGGTCTTGGACGACCCGACACTCAATACCGCCGAATATCTTGAAGGTAAGGCAACCGAGCTTGCAAAACTCCCGCTTGAAGAGCTGAAAAAGCTTGGCGAGCAGGGGAAAGAAAAGAAAGACGAAAAAGAAGCAGGGGAGATCGACGAGATCCGCAAAAAGCATTGGGTGAAGTAATTTTGGGCAAAACAAAACCCCTCGCAAGCGAGGGGTTTATTCGGTGATGACAGGGGAGCAGGTCAATGTGCCTTTGCTCATGCGTGCGTTTTGTGTCCGTTACTAAAAGTTCGCGGATCGATGCACAACCCTCACCGAATTGGGTGCCGTGCCGGAAGGGGAGATACGAGGACTGCCCTGAGGGGGCGCTAGAGAAGGGGGTTGGGGTCGAAGGTTTTTCCTCCGAAATGCCTTTGCCAACCTTTGTATTCTTGCGCGCACCTGCGGTCTTCTGTCCGATCCCGTATCTCTTATCTCCTCCGGCTAGGCGGCATTCTTTAGGACGAACTTCTATCCTGTTACCATTATAGCAGATTGTAGATTTTTGTCAACCCCCCCCCGTAATGGTTCAATAGCTTGGCACCACCTCAAAGTTTATTTGGAAAGGTTTAACCTTTCCAAAAATCCTGATCACTTAAGCAGCAGCTCCAGTGGGCAGTGGTCCGAGCCATACATATCGGCAAGGATCTTGGTGCCGGAAATTTTGTTCATCAGATCGGCACTTACAAAAAAATAGTCGATGCGCCAGCCGACGTTGCGGTCGCGGGCCGCGGTTTTCATGTCCCAGTACGTGTACGCGCCAACTTTAGTGGGGTAAAAGTGACGGAATGTGTCTACGTATCCATGCGCCACAACCTCATCGAGCCAAGCGCGCTCTTCCGGAAGAAAGCCGGTGTTCTTTTCATTTTCTTTTGGGCGGGCAAGGTCGATCTCCTCGTGCGCGGTATTGATGTCGCCGCAGAAAATTATTTTTTTGCCGCCGGCCTGCAGGGCATCAATGAACTTAAGGAACACATCATAAAACTCCAGTTTGTACTCCAAGCGGTGTGGCCCCCCGCCGCCATTGGGGAAATACACATTCAAAAGGACAAAGTCCTTGAAATATAGGACGAGGGTGCGTCCTTCGTCGTCAAACTTTTTTATGCCCATGCCGTACTCAACCTTTTCCGGTTCCTCTTTCGTATATACCGCGACACCGCTGTAGCCCTTGCGGAGTTTTGATGAGGCGAAATATGCATGATAACCCGTAGGATTGCGCACTTCATCGGGCAACTGCTCCGCTTCGGCCTTTGTTTCCTGCAGGCACAAAATATCCGGATCCTGCTTGAGAATATCCTTCCAAAAGCCGTTGCGCCCGATAGAGCGCAGGCCATTCACGTTCCATGAGATGATTTTCATCCCGTGAGTATATCATATGTCGTATTGCTTTTTTGACACATTTCTGGTATTGTGTTGAAAGTTTGGTCTTCATCAGCCGTTCCATCACCGTGAGGTTTCTGCCATGCCCATGAAAGTCGTGACGTTAAATCTGGGAGACTTGTTAAAGAAGAATCCCAACCCAGCAGATGTGTGGTTTGTCCTCTCACTAAATGGAGTTCTCAGGCCGAACTGCCTTCATAAGTCCGTCTGCAGGATGCCGTATGAGACGCGCAGGGATTTCGCGTGTCCGATCCTGACGCTTGGGGAGCTCCGCGACGCAGCGCGTAGTAAATTTCCATCCACTGAGATGACCCGCATCGGCGTCTCTTCGAAAGAACGGCATAACGGCACAAATCATGGATGGGAACCCGAATTCAAGATCATCGACGGAGTTCAGCCACACGAAGTAGCGGTCATCACCCAACAAGCACTGTAGTTCCCATAGCCCGCCGTTTCCCCTAGGGGAAACGGCGTTTTTTCTTTCGTCTTATTTCCTCCCCCTGCTATGAAACTTCTGATGGATCTCGCGGAGGTGTTTGTCGGTGACGTGGGTGTAGACCTGTGTGGTAGTGATGTTGGCATGGCCCAGGAGCGCCTGCACGGAGCGCAGGTCAGCGCCATTGGAGAGCAGATCGGTGGCAAATGCATGCCGGAGCGTGTGCGGCGTGACCTTGCTCGTGATGCCGGCGCGGGCGGCGTACTCCTTGATGTGCCGCTGCACGTCGCGCGGAGAGATCCGGTGCGGCTTGCCTTCCCACCCATCCACAAAGAGCGCCTCTTCCATGTCGTTGCGCGTGGCAAGGTATTCCTTCACCGCGTCCTTGGCGGCAGGGGAGAGGAAGACCACCCGCACCTTATCGCCCTTGCCGCGTACGGACATTTCATCGCGCGTAAGGTCAATGTCAACATTGAGCCCACAGAGCTCGGCAACGCGCAACCCCGTTGAGAACAAGAGTTCCAAGATCGCGTTATCGCGGAGGTGTCCGCGTTTTTTGTGGATGTCTTCCGTCTTGGCACATGCCTCCCGCGGGGCGGCGAGCAGACGCTCAAGCTCAGAGACCGTAATGAGGTCAAGGGAGCGCTCGGGAACCTTGGCAAGCTCAATGCGCTCGGGAGAAATGCTCTCCACCCCGCGCTTGCGGAGAAATTTCAAAAATGCGCGGATCGCAATGAGGTAATAATTCTGCGTACGGCGCTTCATGGAGCCTGCGGTGCCCGCTTGCCGGTTGAGCCATAGGCGAAACTCTCTGATATTCTCCTCGGTGATGTCGCGCAGCGCCTCCGCCTTGATGTGCTCAAAGAAGCGCGTGAGGTAGCGATCATAGTTCTCCACCGTCTTTACCGCACGGCCGCGCTCGATCTCGATGTATTCCAAGAATTGCCGTTTGAGTGTGCCGAGCTCTGTCATGATGTAATTGTACTGCCGGACAGATGTTCGCACAATATTTTCTTCCGGGTAGACAGCAAGTATGCGTGTGCTAGAATACGCACATGACACAAGACAGCTCCGGTATTTCATTCCCCGACGACGGCAAAAAGGATTTTGATCTTGAGGGGATCATTATTGAGCCGGCGACAAACCAGGCGAATGACGGCAATGGAGCAACTCCATCATCTCCGACACCAGTATCGCCAAAGACAGATGCCCCCGCACACGCATCAGATGAACTTCTCGAAGAAAGCGGCATCGAGATCCTCCGCGGGGGGAAATCCCTCGATCTTGATGATCCCGACCTGGCCTAGTTACACCGTGTTGCCCAATTAAGGACCTTGCCCCGTAGTAGAAGTTGGCATTGCAGGCGCGGACACGCCTGCAATGGTGCTTGATGCCAACTTTCACTACAGGGCTTGCAGAATTTCCCCTTTTGTGATACTATTGTGCAACTCTTAGTTTTAACTTGTTTTAATTCGCACCAGTAATTTATGTTGACCACACGACAGAAACAGACCGTTATGAAGAAAACGGCGCGCCACGACAAAGATACGGGCTCGCCGGAGGTACAGATCTCGATCCTCACCAAGAAGATCACAGAACTTGCCGACCACTTAAAGAAAAACCACAAGGACAACCACTCACGCCGTGGACTCCTTAAGATGGTTGCCGATCGCCACACGCACCTCAAATACCTCAAGAAAAAGCATCTTGAGCGCTACGAGAAGGTGACGAAGGAGCTCGGCCTCAAGTAGTTTTGGTCGTCCCGCTTAGGGGCGATCGTCGTTAGGGCGGGTGTAGACACCAAGCACCACGTCCGAAATCTCTTTTTTAATATTTTGGTGCGGATAATCTATTTTTATGGCAATCATCAAGCACAAGGACCAGCGTGTTGGCGTTTTTATCGACACGCAAAACTTTTATCACAGCGCACGTAACCTTTACAAAGCACGTGTGAACTTCGGTGCCGTCGTCCGCGACGCCGTCGGCGACCGCAAGCTCGTCCGCGCGATCGCATACGTCATCACCACGGAGTCGGGCGATGAATCCGGTTTCTTTGATGCCCTCACCAAGCTCGGCATCGAGACCAAGACCAAAGACCTCCAGATCTTTTTTGGCGGCGCCAAGAAAGCAGACTGGGACGTGGGGCTTGCCATTGACGCTGTCCGATCAGCCCCCAAGCTCGACGCGATCGTCATTGCGTCAGGTGACGGCGACTTCGTGCCACTCGTTGAATATTTAAAAAACGTCGGCGTGCAAGTGGAGGTGGTCGCCTTCGGCAAATCAGCGTCACTTAAGCTCAAGGAAGCGGCTGATCACTTCGTTGATCTTTCTTCAGACCCACACAAATACCTCATCACGCCGCGCGGGGGAGGCAACGGCACGCGCGTAGCGGCAAGTACCGGCCCCGCAAACAACACCCCCGTGCGCCGCACGCAGACAGGGACCCGCAAGGTCGTCCGCAAGATAGAGGAATAGAGCAAAATGAAAACCCCTCACACAAAGTGAGGGGTTTTTTGCTAAAGGTTTGGGTAGTTGTTATTGTGCGTCATCCGTGACAAGAAGCACATACTCTCCGTGGCTTGCCGCCATAGAGCGAGCTTGTTCGATACTTGTAGCTTCAGGAAACATTCCCCGAAGGCGTTCAAGGTCTTCGCGCCCCTCCTGGACACGAAGAATTTTCGCGTCGCCGTGAGAAGGAGTATTAACGGTTTTTAACATACGCACACCTACCTTTTTATTTAGGGTTTTATCCCTGCCTGTGGAAAGAACAACTTCAAAACGAACGAAGGAGCTATTATGCACGAAAATACTCCATGCGTCAAGCTTTTATCCTCTATTGCACCCTTTTACGGCAAGATCCGGAAAATCTTTCGCCAACACCGCGGAAAGATGTTTCTCGTCATGCGAACCCGAAAAACCAGTACTCAACCAGTGATCAAGAATATCCTCGCCGTATCCGGACCACCCTTCGGCGGCAACATAGAGCGGAATATTCCCCTCTGTCTCTCGCGACATACCAACCCCCTTTGTTCGTTGTGGAACGAAAAAAAACAACGCTAAAAACGAAGCGCTCATTTTCCGCAATTTCGTTTCATTTGTCAAACCGCGCGTGATATACTCGCGGTATTACTTCTTTGCAACACCTTCATGCAAAAACGATCATTCTCGGTATCTGTCGGCGGCAAGGAGTTCATCGCTGAATTCTCCGATCTTGTCGAAAAAGCCGACGGCTCCGTCATGCTTCGCTATGGCGATACGGTGGTGCTCGCGACAGCCGTTATGTCCCCCAAAGAGCGCGCCGGCATGGGATATTTCCCGTTGACGGTTGACTACGAGGAACGCTTCTATGCCGCAGGTAAGATCCTGGGAAGCCAATACGTCCGCCGAGAA